>JBEHXD010000372.1:0-5747 GCA_048498875.1 Verrucomicrobiota bacterium | reverse complement strand
CATTGATGGCGCATCAAACGGGCTTGGGCTTACCCTGTTACGCGCAACCGCGCAACCTACTTGCGAAGGTGGAACGCGACCTCCGGGCGCGTTGGTGAATTCGCGCGTCCTGAAAACCCGCCCGGAGGTCGGGTTCCACCCAAGCAAGCTTACGGTCGGTTCGATCGCTCTATTTCTCGCTTACACTCGCAGCGGAGTTGTAGCAGCAGTCTCCTCCCAGCGCGCTTCCATTGATGGCGCATCAAACGGGCTTGGGCTCACCCTGTTACGCGCAAGCGCGCAACCGACTTGCGGAGGTGGAACGCGACCTCCGGGCGCGTTTTTCCGCGAGCTACTTTCGGGCATGCGTGCATTCTCCAGTGCGTCCGGAGGCCGCGCTCCACCGGGTGACCTAACTCACGCCGCACTTCAAATCGCCCCGCCCGCGGTCTTCGGCTGCACGACCATCTTTTTCAGCAGCGCCTTCAGCGCCTCGATTCCCTTGGCCGGGTCCACGCAGGAAAGATGAACGTCGAACCAGGTGTGTCCCGAAGTCCGGCAGGCGCGCAGGTTCCATTGCTCAAAATTATCGGCCATTTTGACCCGATAACTCACCGCCTGCCAGCCTGAGATCATATCCAGTTTTTCATCCTGCAATTTGACGCCCATCCCTTCTTCCATTTTCGCCTTGTCCGTTTCCCACAGACGACGGAATCCCGGATATTTTGAGGCATCTTCCAGCCACCCGCTGATCATCATGCCCTCGGCGGTCACAAATGAGAAATAGGAATTGCCCGCATTGGGCGCGACCGGACCACGGGACAATCCCTGCTTGGGAATCAGGAGCGAAGCATCGGTCCCCGGCACGGAAATCACCGCCATGTCGGCCGACGGAGCGCTGGCCGGAGGCGCACTCGTGGTGGGCGCACCCGCGGCGGCGGTCGGTGCCTCTGGTTTCACATCGCAACTCAGGCAAATCGCCATCGCCTCGTCGAAGGTATGACCGGCGCGTTCGTCCGTGAAAATCGTGGCGTGCGCGATCACTCCGCTGTCAAAAAGGATTTCGATCGGCGCCGTGAATTTGTAGTTTTCCCGGATCGGTGGCTTGCCGATCAAGTCGGGGTCTTCAAAAACCGAATACACCCCGCGACCGTGGGGCAGTTTGATTTCCCTGGTCTCGTAGTGCTGATTCGGCCCTGTCGCAAACCGCCGGCAGCTCAGCTCGTGCAGGGATTTGAGTCCGGGCAGATCGGTCACCCGACCCCGACCGACATACGAGATGAGAAAGGAGGCATTCCGATTGTCGCGCGGGACAAATCTCAACGTTTCCAGCTGGGGCATTCCCGGAGGCATGTGCTCCTCCACTTCCTTCCACGCAGCGGGAATGGAGCCGACCACCAGCTTTCCGGAGGCGTCAGCCGCCTGGCACAGCATGCCAGTCAACAGGAATAAAACGATCGCGATGGGGTTTCTCATAAAAGGCCCTTGGAATCCGGCCGCCGTTTTGACGCACCGTTCCAGCAGAAAACCGTGCCGCCCGATCCGGGCAACTCCCGATTCCGCCCGCGAAGCGTTTAGCAGTTTATTTCCAACGTATCCGCCGGACGAATTCCCCTCATCCGGTCTCCCGCTGAAGCCGGCTTATTCGTACCGCAGCGCCTCGATCGGATCGAGCGAAGCGGCCTTCCAGGCGGGATAAAATCCAAACGTGATGCCGATGATCGAACAGACGCTCAACCCGCCCACGGCCCAACCCCAGGGGAACACCATGGAGGCATTGAGCATTTTGGCGCCAATGTTGCCGCCGACCACGCCGGTAACGACACCAGCCAGACCACCGACCAGCGAAAGCACCACCGCTTCGATGAGAAACTGGGTGAGAATATTTTTCTTCCGCGCTCCGATGCTTTTCCGCACACCGATTTCCTTCGTTCGTTCCGTGACACTTACGAGCATGATGTTCATGATCCCGACGCCGGAGGCGATCAGGGCGATCGCACTGATCACGAATGCTCCCACCGCCACCGTCCCGGCGATGTTATTGAACGTCTCGATCAACGTATCGTTGGAAAACACTTCAAAATCATTGGGGTCCTCGGGATCGAGTCCCCGCACCAGGCGCATCACCCCCACCGAGGCATCCTGCACCGCCGCCAGGGTGGCCTGATCCGGGGCCTGGACATTGACGCTCACCGAACGCCCGCCCTGGCCATAGGTCGCCATGTATTTGGTGATCGGCACGACCGCATTGTTGTCCTGGCTCTGACCAAACGACGTTCCCTTCGGTGCGGTCACGCCCACCACGGTGTAATTTTGTCCGTCGATGCGCACCAGCCGGTTCAAAGGCGACGCGTTTTGAAAAAGCCGCGTGACAATATCATTGCCCAACACGACGACCGCCCGGCCGAACTCCACGTCATCGGGCCCGAGGTTGCGGCCGGAGGAAATTTCATAATTGCGACTGGTCAGAAAATTTTCATCGGAGCCGATGAGCGCGATATTCGGATTGGTTGACTGGTCCGCATAGGTCACCCGCCGGCCGCCCCGGCGCATCTGCAAGCTGACCTCCCCCACGTCGCGCATCAGTTCCTTGAAGCGCGCCGCCTCGGAATAAATAATGTCGCGGCGGTTCGCAAATTTCTGCCGGGGATCGCTGAAATTGATGGCGGGATACTTGGTGAACTGAAAGCTGTTTGCCCCCAGCACGTTCAGGCCCGTCTCGATCGATCCGCGCAATCCGGTGATGACGGTCATGACTCCGATCACGGAAAAAACACCGACGGCAATGCCGAGCATGGTGAGCGCGGAACGCAGTTTGTTGGCCGCCAGTGACGACAACGCCAGACGGAGTGTTTCGCCAAGGTTCATTCGTAACGCAGGGCCACCACCGGATCGAGTTTGCTGGCCGCCCACGCCGGGGCGAACCCGCTGAAAATTCCGGTCAGGACGGAAATGGTGAGACCGGTGAGCACCAGGCCGACCGAAAAAACCAGGGGGAAATTCGGCGCCACCACCGCGACCACGCCAGTGAGGGCACGCGCCAGCAACAGACCGAAAAGACCTCCGATAAAACAAATGGTGACGGCCTCGATCAGGAACTGCAGCAGGATCGTCCGTCGGCGCGCCCCCAACGCCTTGCGGGTGCCGATCTCCTTGGTGCGTTCCTTCACGCTGACATACGTAATATTCATGATGCCGATCGCGCCAACGAACAACGCGAGTCCGGTAATGAACAAACCCGCCATCGCAATGCCGTTTTTAATCGGATCGAGTTGGGCTCGAATCGTGCCTTGTTCGTTGATTTCAAAATCATCGCGTTGCTCAGGTCCGAGTTGCCGGATGCGGCGAACCAGCCCGCGAAGTTCATCGCGTGCCTCGGTCATTCGGGTATTATCAATCTGAACGCGAATTTCCCCATCGTCGTTCACCCGGTAGTAGCGCCGATAGGTGGTGATGGGCATGGCGAGCATGGAATCCCAACTGAACAGTCCAAGGAAACTGCCCTGGCGCGCCGCCACCCCGAGGATTCTGAAATTCTGGTCTTTGATCTGAATGGTCTTACCCACCGCGGATTCGTTGGGAAACAACGCATCCGCCACATCGAAGCCAACAATCGCGACATTGGCACCGGCCTGGGCCTCAAAGTCCGAGAAGAAACGCCCCTCTTTCATTTCAGAACGGGTGATTCGGGAATAATCAGCGGTGGTGCCCAGCGTCCAGATATTGTTCAGCCGGTTTTCACCGCGAATCAGCGTCGTGCTGCGATTTGCCGTGGGCACCGCAAGCTTCAGGGAAGTACCCGGATTCGAGGCGATCCAATCGTTAATCAACTGGGCATAGGTATACTTGATCGGACGACGGTTCCGGTAATTCCACCAATCGTTCACATCACTCCACGGCCATTTCGTTACATAAAGCAAATCATCGCCAAAGCCGGAAAAACTGCGATCAACCCCGACGTCGATGCCTTTGATCGCCGTACCCATGAGCGTGACCGCAACGATGCCGATGATTACGCCGAGGGCCGTCAGCGCCGAACGAAGCTTGTTCGCGCGAATCTGCGCGAAGGCGATGCGAAGCGATTCCGAAAGCTCGAAGTAGAGGCGTCTCATTTTCGATTTTGGATTCCCGATTTTGGATTTTTCGCCGCGAGCGTCCTTCTCGATGCGACCATGATCGCCGTCAACTCATCGGCTTCCTTGAGAAGCGGGGAGAGCATGGCCTGCTTCAAAAGTCCGTGTTCAGCGATAAGCTCAAGCCAGAAGCAAGCTTCGTCCGCTTCTTCCTCGACGACCGAAAGCTTCGATATCATTTCCGCTGCGGAACGCGAACGGCACGCCGCCCGATAATTGGCGCCGACCGACGTTCCCGCACGGCCCAATTGATTCCCCAAAATCCCCCCCGATTTCGTCTCAGGCAGGGAATCGATCAATTTCAATACGCGCAACGAGAAGGCCTTGGTGCGCTGCTTGAGTTCAAGTTCGGTCATCGGAGTAATCGAAAATCAAGAATCCAAAATCGAAAATCAATCGGTGGCCGCATCGCTCTCGATCAACCCGTCCCGCAAGCGCACAATCCGCCGCGCGTGGCGGGCGATGTCCTCCTCGTGAGTGACCACGATCAGCGTGTTGCCTTGCGCGTAGAGTTGCTCGAACAACTCCATGATTTCCACGCCGGTTTTTGAATCCAGGTTGCCCGTGGGTTCGTCGGCAAGGACGATCGAGGGACGCGTCACCAGCGCCCGGGCGATGGCGACGCGCTGGCGTTGTCCGCCGGAAAGTTCGTTCGGCTTGTGGTGCATGCGCTCCGCCAGGCCGACGTTGGCCAGCGCTTCCTTCGCCCGCTCGATGCGTTCCGATTTTGAAATGCCCGCGTAAATCAGGGGCAACTCCACATTGTGCAGCGCATCGGAGCGCGGCAGCAGGTTGAACGTCTGGAAGACAAATCCGATTTCACGGTTCCGGATGTCCGCGAGTTCATCATCCACCATGCTGGCCACGTCCTTGCCGGAAAACTGGTAGTGTCCCGCGGTGGGCGTATCGAGACAGCCGAGCATGTTCATCAGGGTCGATTTGCCGGAGCCGGAAGGCCCCATGATGGCGAGATACTCGTTGCGCCGGATGCTCAGGTTCACCCCGCGAAGGGCCCGGATGGTTTCGTCGCCCATTTTGTAGAGCTTCGTCACGCCTTCGATGTCGATCACCAACGGACCGACCGGCCGGACCAACCGCTTGCCGGGCGGCCGGTCAACTGAATCGTGACCGGTGGCGGAAGTATCAGTGGGAATCATGACACGATTGGAAAAGGGGCGGAAAAACGCGGTTGAACGGCACGAATTATTTCTTGGCCGGGCCGGGCGCCGGCATCGGCTTCGGCTTTTCGATGCGCACCTTCGCGCCATCCTTGAGCACACGCGTGATCACACTGAACGGGCCGCTGACAACTTCGTCCCCCTCTTTGACGCCGGATTTGATTTCGAGGTGGGTCGTATCGCCAATCCCGGTTTCCACCGGGACCATCTTGACGGTGTCGCCATTCTTGATGAAAACCACGCGTTGCAGTGAGGCCCGATCCTCCTTCTCGCGTTCGCGCTGCTGTTTTTCATTCACGGCGGCGGCGGCACCCTCTCCTTGCGACTGCTTGGCTTTCATATCCCGGTCGGCGGCCTGCTGGTCGATCGTCTTGCTACCCTCACGGCTGCGCACCGTGACCGCCTGGATCGGCACCGCCACCACGTGCTCCACGGTTTGGGTCTCGACGTCGACGCT
>JBEHXD010000371.1:0-5766 GCA_048498875.1 Verrucomicrobiota bacterium | reverse complement strand
TGCCTTGAACCGGGGGCGGATCGGATATTCCCAACCAGCGCCAGTAGTCGCGCAGGGAGGCCGCGGAGTCTTCCGAAATGGCCGCGACTCCATCCAAAAGCAGGAGTTCACGCAGATAACCGGGAAACCGGGCGACGGTTGTGGGTGGGGTGAGTTCGGGAAACTTTAAGGGAATTCCATCGTAGAAGATGGCCACACGAGGTCCCGGTACGGCGGAAAGCAATTGGGGCAGGTTTCGACCGACCTTGACGGAAAACAATTCCGGGCAGATCAATCCCGCGGCATCGGGCACGCGGGCCTTTCTGCCCATCCAGCGATTGCCCGCCCCCGAAATTTTTTGCGACCAGGTCCATTTCGCTCCGCGGGATTTTCCGCTGCCTCCACTCCGGTCTTCGAGTACGCCCCGCTCGTCGGTACGCAAGGCCCGCCAGCCGATCCAATGTGGGTCATAGCAGATCGGGGTGGTTTCTTTTTCGCGCCGCAATTCGGCGAAAAAACTCCGGCAGACGTGCTGGATCCCCGTTTGCGCCGAGGTGTGGCTGGTATGGGTGGCGTCAAACAGGAGCATGGGGCCGACAATTCACTGAAGACGGTACGGTTTGGCAAGCCGGCGTCAGAGCGATAATTTTAGGCAGTTGATAAGCGCCGGGTTGTCACCTTGGCTGATGGCAATGATCAGTTGGATTCGATTCAAGGAACTGGCCTGTAAACAGGGAGCGGCATGGCTTTGCACGCTCGCGCTCATCGGGTATGGCATTTTTCTCGGCGTAAATCATGCGCCGGTGGCGGCCGGTGCCGACTCGGGCGGTTATCTCGGAAGTGCGCGTCTGCTCAGCGAAGGAAAGCTGGTCACCACCCTGCGGACCATCCCTGAGTTTGCCGCCCGCAATGTCTGGATGGAAATGCCGCTCGGGTACGAAGCCGAGGAAGGCACCACCATTCTGCGGCCGACGTATCCCGTGGGCCTGCCGCTGCACTACGCGATTGGGGGGATGATCGCCGGCTGGTATTGGGGACCATTGTTGGTGGTGGTACTGAGTGCGGTGGCGGCGGTGGTGCTCTGTTATTTTGCCGCCCGTGAATTGGAGGTCAGTCCGGTGCTCGCCGCGACCGGCGCCGCGGCGCTCGCGGCCTCGCCCTTGTTTTTGTACACGTCGTTCATTCCGATGAGCGATACGGTCGCGACCGCCTGGTGTGCGGCGGCATTTCTGGCGGCACTGCGTGCAAAGCACGGGTGGAAGGGAGGCGTGTTGTGCGGAATGGCGTTTTCGGTCGCCGTTTTAGTGAGACCGTCCAATGCGATCATGCTCCCCGTGCTGATGCTGGTGCTCTGGCATTGGCGCAGTTTGCTCTGGGCGGCGGTGGGAGCGATTCCCGGGGGTGCGATCAATGCGATCTACAACCACATCATGTATGGAAGCGCCTTTCGCTCGGGATATGGCCCCATTTTCAATGTGTTCGAGCGGCGTTTTTTCGCTCTCAGCTGGGCCAACTACAAGGAAACGCTGCCTTACGCGCTGCCCTTGATGTTTGTCGGTCTGGTGCTTTTGCCTTTTCTGCCGTGGCGGAAATGGCCGCGGGAATTTGCCGCGTGCATCCTGTGGGCGGTTATTTTCATGCTGTTCTACGCGTTTTATGAATTTACCCACCAAGCCTGGTGGTTCCTGCGGTTTCTCCTACCCGCGTTTCCCGCGTTGGTGTTGCTGGGCGTGGCGGGGTTGGAAGCCGTGCTCGCGCGGGTGCCGGCCGCGGGGCGTCAAATCAGCCGGATCGTTGCGGGCGCGCTGATTGTTTTTGTTTCGATCAAAGCGTGCGTGGCCGTGGCTCGCGAACGCCATTTCATGCTGCTGAAAGAGTATCAGGAACCGTATACGGCCGTCACGGATTGGGCGAACCACAATCTCCCGGCGGGGGCGCTGGTGGCGGTCATGCAGTTGAGCTCGTCATTTTATTATTACACCGAACTGCCGATTTTGCGGTGGGACATGGTCGATCCGCCCGACGCTGCCAAGCTGGCGGCGGCTCTGAAACGCAGCGGCCGGCCACTTTACGCGGTGCTTTTTCCGTTCGAATATGAAGACGTGAGAATCCGTCGTCTGCCCGGCGAATGGCGGAAGGTGACCGAAGTCAAGGGTGTCACCGTGTGGCAGATCACGCTGCAGCCGGAACCCTGAGCCCGGAGGAATCAGGAGGCCGGATCAAAGCGGATGGACCAGATTCCCCAGGAGGTCCACCATTCATGCCGGGGGCGCTTGTAGTCGTGGTTGGGCAGGGCGTCGGGAAAACGAAGTTCCAGTTTTCCCGCGGGATTGCGATTCCAGAGCTCGCGGGGAACGGTGATGCTCAGAGGCGCGCGGTCGAATGCGGTCAGGCGGCCCACTTCCTGGTCGTTGTAGAAAATCACGGCGAGCTGGGGCTTGGTGCCTTCGCGGGAGTGCCAGGCGCTCCGGGCGTCAAAGGTGATTTTCACGTCGCGGTCGCTTGGTTGCGGCGCAAACACCAGCACGAGTCGGGGCAGCTCGGCCCACGCAAAATCCACGATGCCGGCGTTGACTCCCTGCACGATGTAACGGAAAGCGTTATCTCCTCCGCGGAAACGAATCTCGTCACCACTGGCCTGAATCGGAGCGGGCTTGGTGAAAATACTGAGGGTCGGCGAAAGGGGAATGCCACCAGGACCCGGATTCGTCAGCCACCAGACTTGCGCTGATTTTTCCGAGGCATCGCCGAGCCGGGTAACCTGATGCCGCAGCCCGAACATAAACTGCCACCACGGCTCCATATAGAAGTTGAACCCCTGCCGCTGGAGATCGAGGGCCACGCTGGCGACGGCCGGCCAATCCTTGTGTTCAAAAACCAAAATTTTCGGCCGGGTGTCGTGATCGGAAAGCGCCGCCTCCACGGCGCGCTTGGTCACCGCGCCCGTCTCGGATTCACCCAGGCGGGGCAACCGGAAGGCCCAGGTGAAGGCGATGGCGGAAACGGCAAACAAGACCGAGGTGAATGCCGCGTTGCCCTGATAGCGAACCAGCCCGTCGAGCCAGCCCAAGATCAGGAGAAGCCCGAAGAAATAGACCGCGTAATAAAAATAGCCGTTGTACTGCCACATGGGGCCGGCCTGGGCCATGCCCCACAGGATGCAGCCGGCGACTGCGCAGAGAACAAACAGGTGCGACGTAAGCAGGAAACGTCTTTCCTCGACCGTCAAACGGGATCGCCAGATCAAGCCCAGTAATGGAGGCAGCGCCAGCAGACAAATCCACAGGCCGACATGGCCGCGATAGGTCCGGAAAAATTCGCCCACCTGAGGACCCATGGTGGAGAAAATTTCGTCCTGATTTTGCGCGGGCGTGGCGAACGACAGGAAATAAAGAAACGACTGCCACAGGCTTTTGCTGTCTCCGGTGTTGGCGTAAAAGCGGCCGAGAATGGTGGCAATATTACTTCGGGTGCCGCCTGTCACCACGTCGATGACGATCGGAAGCAGAAACAACCCGGCCAGGGCAGCCGAGGTGATGGCCACCCGGCGGTGGCTCGCGAAAATTTCCCGCCAGGAAGGATGGGGCGCCGGACCTCTCAGCCGGTACGCGCACAACGCGAAGGCGAGCGTGCCCAGGCTGCCGACGAAGAGAGGTTGGGCGACGTGGCCATGAAACAGGAACCCTCCGGCGAGAACTGCGAAGGGGAGGTGAGCCACGCGTCCGGTGCCGACGGAGCAGCACGACACGAGAAAACACAAAAACGGCATCAGCAACACATGCGGAGGCCAGATGCTCATGAACGGATCCTTCAGCGGCCCAAAGTAGAGCGCCGCGGTCAGCAACCCGAGCGGCAGCCATAGTCGCGGAGACAGATGGGTCGCCATGATCGCGAGACTGAGGGCAAAAAATAAACTCTGCAGGCACATCGACGTAAACAAATGCGCGGTGCCAGGGCTCGGGGTTACTTTCAGCCAGTCGCAAAAGATCCACTCGCCCGCTGCATAGGCATAAAAGAAAGCCGGTCCGGGATGATTAAATTCAAACCGGGAGTAATTTCCGTAAATTTCGCGGAAATACTTCGCGTTGTCGATTTGCAGGGCATTTACCGCCACGTCCCCTTTTTCCAGATAGGGAATTTTGAAATACTGATCGAATCCCGCCGCAGCGAAGGCCACAATCAAGGCCAGTGAGACTGCCACAAGCGTGCTCAGGAATATTCGTTTGGGCGGTGTTTGAAGCATGCTTTGGCGGCGGGAGGAGGGAGGCGGAGAAAAAATATCTGCGAGCGTGGGGAAAACTGGTGATACGACAAGCCTGCAAGGGATCGGTGCCGAAAGGGTGTGTGGCCCCGAAACTGCCGCGATCCGTGCGGTCCCCGCCGATCACCAACTGGCAATCGCTTCCAGTCTGCGTCGATACCGGTTGCCGATGGCGGCGGGAGAGAAGTGGGTTTCGATGGATGCCCGAGCCGCGGCACCAAGACGTTCGCCCAACGCCCGGTCATTGAACAACCGATTCATCCATTCGGCGGCGTGGTCGATGTCAGGTGACGCCCAGACCTGGCCTTTGGAATAGGGGCCGTGAGTGCGATCGAGCGTAACCATTTGGCATCGCACGGGGCAGCCATTGTCCTCTGAAACGAATTCCGCGGTGGCGGACCAATCGGTTGAAATCACCGGTTTGCCGAGAAACATGCATTCGGCCACCGCAATGCCAAATCCCTCCGAACGATGGAGGGAGACAAAACAATCGCACGCCGACTCCAGTTCGTAGACCTCACTGTGGGCGAGCGTTTCCGTGATCAAGGTGCAGTTGGGCAGGGTGGCGACCGCGGCTTGCAGTTGTTGAAAGTCTCCGGGATTGGCCGCGACATTGTGCACCTTGATCACCAAGCCTGCGTTTTTGTCCGCGAGACCGGAGCGTTTAAAGGCTTCGATGACCGCGCCCGGATTTTTCCGTTCGGAATAGGAATTCAAATCATAGAGGAAGAGAAAAAGATATTTGTCTGCAGGGAGTCCGAATTTTTTCCGAAAATCACCCACGGGCCGGGCGAAGGAAATCGAGTGTGGCATCGTGAGCACCGGGATCGGCACTTTCAAGGCGATCGCGGTGGCGGAGAAACGGGAGGGAGCCCAGATTTCGTCGAAGTAATCCGCGAAATGAACCCATCCGTCGGGAAATTCCGGCAACTCCCACGCCCAATAACCAATATTGTATTTTCCGGCGCGGAATGACCGGCCGTGGTGGTGGTCGACATCCCGGCCAACGGGAGCATCGAGGTGGAAGACATTTACCGGATGGGGATTTTCCGTTTGGAGCGAACCCACAAAACTCTCATCCGTGAGCGGATTCTTGGTGTGAAGCTTGAGATCCACCAAGGCCACGGGAAGGTGGGCGGCGAGAGCGGAGCGGGCGGCACAACGCACCGATTCCCCGACGCCCAGGACCGCGCGGAAATAACCCACCAAATTAAGTCCCAGTTTCAGTGATCTTCGGGCGATCGCCTGGTTGTAGGTGGAAGACCGGTTGGCAAAATCGTAGAGCACTTCGCCCCCCACTTCGATTCGCTGGAGGCGCAGCCGGCGATTGAGCGGCTGGCGTCGCCACGGCTGCAGGAATCCCAACCCGGTAACACGACCAAGCCAGGCCAGGAAATTCGAGCGGGCCACGCCGAGAAGCCGGAGCTCCAGCCGGCCGGCGGCGGGACTCGGTGTGACGGGTTCAGGTATTTCCAGGCGCGGCCCCGGCTGGGACAGCGCCTCGACGACATCGGGGTCACGGGCCT
>JBEHXD010000370.1:0-5771 GCA_048498875.1 Verrucomicrobiota bacterium | reverse complement strand
GTGGGTTTGGGGTAGGGCGGACTATCCTTAGTCCGCCGTCAGGATGAGCGTGGGAATCATCGTGTTCGACAGCGACATCGCGGGCGAACGTTCGGCGGATTAGGGATAATCCGCCCTACCGGCTACGTCACGACCTCGATTTGCTCCGCGGCTCGTTTTTGAGCGGCGGCCATGAAGTATTTTTGAGCAGAGAAGGATTCCTCGCCGTCCTTGCGCACATGCGGAATATAACTGCCGCTCGACTGAAGCTCGCGAGCATCCTCGTTGTCCCTCAATTCCGCCGGCAGGATGTCCTTGATGATCCTTTCCCGCAGATCCGGTGCATAAACCGGATACAGCGCTTCCACGCGCCGGAAGAAATTGCGGGTCATCCAGTCGGAACTGCCGCAATAGAGCAGGGGGTTGGTGTCGTTTTGGAAATAATAAACCCGGGAATGTTCGAGGTAGCGTCCGACGATATTCCGGATCCGGATGTTTTCGCTGAGTCCTTTCACTCCTGGCAGAAGACAGCAGGTGGCCCGCACGATGAGATCGATCTGCACGCCTGCTTGCGATGCCGCGTACAGATTGTCGATCGTCACCTTGTCGACCAGTTTGTTCATCTTTGCGATGATGCGCGCCGGTTTACCCGCAGCGGCATTGGTGGCTTCGGTCGCGATCAACTCCTGAATGCGCGAGTGAAGATTGAAAGGCGCGACCAGCAGGTGCTTGAACTCGGGCGACCGGGCGAAACCGGTCAGTGAGTTGAAAAGCAGCGCCACGTCGGCGGTAATCTCGGGATTGCAGGTCAGCAAACTCAGGTCAGTGTAAAGACGCGCCGTTTTCGGATTGTAGTTACCCGTGCCGAGGTGGGCATAGTGGCGAAGGCCGTCTGCTTCCTGACGGACGATCATGCTGCATTTGCAGTGGGTTTTGTGACCGACAAGGCCGAATACAACGTGGACTCCGGCTTCCTCGAGTTCCTTGGCCCATTTGATGTTGTTGGCTTCGTCGAAGCGGGCCTTGAGTTCGATCAGCGCTGTTACCTGCTTGCCGTTGCGCGAGGCCTCGATGAGCGCACCGATGATCGGCGAATCACCCGAGGTGCGGTACAGCGTTTGTTTGATCGCGAGCACGCCGGGATCACGGGCACCCTGTTGAACAAAATCGACGACGGGATTAAAGGACTCGTAGGGATGATGCAGGAGGATGTCGCGCTCCTGCATGGCGGCGAATATGCTCGTGGCGACGCGCAGATTGGGCAGTTCCACCGGCACGAACGGGGTGTATTTAAGATCCGCCCGATCGACCAGATCAGGCAGGCTCATCATCCGGACGAGATTGAGCGGTCCGGCGAGTTTGAAGACAAACTCAGGTTGAACCTGAAGATGTTCGCCCAGTAAATTGAACAACGGATCCGGCACACTGGCCTCAATTTCCAAACGCACCGCTTCTCCACGGCGGAGATTGCGCAACTCTTCCTCGATTTTTTTCAGGAGATTTTCCGCCTCCTCGTCGTCGATATAGAGATCGCTATTTCGAGTGACGCGAAAAGCCGCGGCGCTTTGAATTCGATAGCCGGGAAAAAGTGCGCCAGCGCACAGCTTGATAATGTCGCTGAGAAAAATGAACGTCTGGGGTCCGGATTTCTCCGGATTGACCTGGACAATGCGCGGCAAAATTCTCGGCACCGGGAGAATCGCAGTGAGGGTTTCGCTGCCCGGGGAATCCGGATTCTCGAGTGAGACGATCACGTTGAGCGTCTTGCTCGCGATCTGGGGAAAGGGATGTGATTGATCGATGGCCAGCGGTGTCAGAACCGGATGAACCAATCGCGTGAAATATTCCTGCACCCACGTCCGCTCCGTCGCGCTGAGTTGCGCGGCGGTTTTGAAGGTGATTTTTTCCCTGGCCAATGCTGGCACGAGCAGTTCATGCCAGCACTTGTATTGGGCCTTCACCAGGTTTTGGATTTCGGCCTGTGCACTCTTGAGTTGTTCGCGCGGGGTGCGTCCATCGATGCTGGGTTCGCCCGTGGCCGAATCTTTTTGCTGGAGAAGACCGGCGATGCGGATCTCAAAAAATTCGTCCAGGTTGGAACTGACGATGGCGAGAAACTTGACGCGTTCCAGCAATGGATTGGCTTCGCTTTCAGCCTGCTCCAATACGCGGCGATTGAAAGCCAACCAGCTCAGTTCGCGATTGGCGTAAACGATTTTGCTACCGGCGGGAGATTGAGCGATCGACTTGCCTGTTTTGGCGGTGATCTTGGAGGAGCGTTTGACGCGCTGTTGCGGAGGAGGAGACATGAAATGCGGACTACCGATTAAATTTTTTAAGAGGGCAAGGAATCGCGATTCACAATGACACGCAACGACACGTCATTTGAGAGGCTTGATGACCGCGAGTAGCGGAAGCCGACTGATCGAAAGTCCGCAATAAATGAAACGGACTCATGGCGGCGCAAAGGTGGTTGGAATGCACGAAATTCGGACCGTGCCGACTTGATGATGTTACGGCAATGTTACGATTGTTACATTTGTGTTTCGTGCCACCGCGTGACTAGGGAAACACCCTAGTAAACTTGTGGCACGATCATCGAAGCGGGAATGGGTTCCCGGTGGTAATCCGGATGATGCACGCGCGGGGGAAGGGTGATCGGATCGTGTTCCACCTCGGCATATTTTACTTTGGAAAGGAGGTGGTGAATGCAGTTGAGCCGCCCTTTCTTTTTGTCCGCACCCTGTACCACCCACCAGGGCGCTTCCGGGATGTGCGTGCGTTCAAACATCACTTCCTTGGCTTTGGTGTAGAGCTCCCAGCGCTTGCGCGATTCCAAGTCCATTGGACTGAGCTTCCATTGCTTCAGAGGATCATTGATTCGGCAGCGAAAACGAAATTCCTGTTCCTCATCGGGGATCGAAAACCAGTATTTAATCAACTGAATCCCCGAGCGGACCAGCATGCGCTCGAAATCGGGGACCGAGCGGAAAAATTCCTCGTATTCGGCATCGGTGCAGAATCCCATGACTCGTTCCACGCCCGCACGATTGTACCAGCTGCGATCAAACAGCACGATTTCGCCCGCTGCAGGAAGATGAGCGATATAGCGCTGAAAGTACCATTGCGTTTTCTCGCGCGAAGAGGGCGCCGGCAGTGCGGCGACGCGGGCGACGCGCGGGTTCAGGCGCTGGGTGATGCGTTTGATGGCGCCGCCTTTCCCCGCGGCATCGCGGCCTTCGAAAAGAATCACCAACCGGTGCCCACTGTGCACGACCCAGTCGTGCATTTTCACCAGTTCACCCTGCAGGCGGAAGAGTTCACGAAAATACAGATTCCGCGCGGCCCGCGAGGTATCCTCCTCGACGGGACGGGCGGGCTGGCCGGGATCGACGTGTTCCCAGTCTTCGCGTTCCATTTCCAGTTCCTCGTCGTAGTCGTCGATCAGTTCACGGTGGACGCGTTTGATAAGGTGGTTGTCGTGATTGGGCGTGGTGGAACTCATGGCGGGAAGGAAAATGTGGCCGCAGAACATCCGATCAGTCGGACCACCGCAAGCGACCCAAGGCCCGATGGCTTCCGATCCCGCCAGATTTAACCTCGCTGTCACATTGCGGCGAAGTGAAACCGGGGGGGGGCGATTCCTGAAGCAAACCGATGGAAACCCCATACGCATGGCTCGACATCGCGGGCCCGAACGCCAGTTTGAAGACACATGTCCACCGCCAAGTCCCGGTTGTCCAAAAAAGCGTATTTGGAGCGTGCGAGCGAATTGCGTGAGCAACTCGTGCAGCTGCAGGTGGAACTCAAAAAAGTGCCCTTCAAGGTGCTCCTGATCATCGCCGGGCCCGAAGGCGCCGGACGCGGCAATCTGTTGAATACACTGGCGGAGTGGCTCGATCCGCGTGGCGTCGAGACGTTTTCATATCACACGCCGACGGATAACGAACTGGCGCATCCGCATCAATGGCGCTTTTGGCGAAGCCTGCCGGGCATCGGACGGATCGGATTGTACGCAGGTTCCTGGTACACGGAAACACTGCGCGACGAAGCCCGCGGCAAAACCGAATCAACCCACACGTCGAGCGAAGCGGAACGCATCCGGGATTTCGAAAAACTGCTGGTCGATGGCGGAACCCTGATCGTCAAAGTCTGGTTGCAGCTTTCCAAGGAAGCGCAGGGACGCCGGCTGAAAAGTTTGGAGAATGACCCCGCCACCGCCTGGCGGGTTACCGAGGAGGATTGGCACCATCATCGAATTTACGACCGGCTCGCCAAAACGTCGAAACTCATTCGGGCCAAAACCAACCGGCCGGGCGCGCGCTGGCATATCATCGATGCGGAGGACGAGCGGGCGCGCGACTTGCAGGTGGGCCGGTTATTACTCAGCCAGTTTGAGCAACAGCGGCGGAAGACCGATCGCCTTGCTCGCGGGGCTCGGGCGCGTGCGATCAAGGCGCTGCGCCCCTCCGGCTTGCGACGGCTCCACGCGCTTCCGTTGGACCAGGATCTTTCGGAAAAAGATTACAATGCGTTGCGCGAAAAGTGGCTTGGACGCCTGAGCCGGGCCACGCGGGCGGCGTTCGACGCCGGCCGATCGGTGGTGTTTGCCTTTGAAGGCTGGGACGCTGCGGGAAAAGGCGGCGCCATTCGCCGGCTGACGAGCGCAGTCGATCCGCGCGACTACAAAGTGATCCCGGTGGCAAAACCCACTGATGAGGAAAAACACGCCCATTATCTCTGGCGCTTCTGGCGTGAAGTTCCGAGGAATGGCCGCATGGCGGTGTTTGACCGCTCCTGGTACGGCCGCGTGCTGGTCGAACGCCTCGAAGGATTTTGTCGCGAGGACGAGTGGAAGCGGGCGTTTGGCGAGATCAATGATTTCGAGCGCCAGTTGACCGAACACGGTATTATTGTCTTGAAATACTGGCTGCATATTTCCCATGCCGAACAACTGAGGCGGTTTCGGGAACGGGAGGGCACTCCGCACAAGCGGCATAAGATGAATGCCGAGGACTGGCGCAACCGGCGCAAGCGGGCGCCCTATGAGATTGCCGTGGGCGATATGCTGGCTCTCACGGATTCCTCGCATGCGCCGTGGCATTTGGTGCCTGCGGACAACAAGCGATTCGCGCGTCTGGAGGTTCTGCGTTCCGCCAGCCGGCAGATCGAGGCGGCGTTGGAGGCGTAGATCATCGTCCAGGATACGTCGCTTCCTTGGTGGAACCCGACCTCCGGGCGGGTCGGTTCGGTGGGGATTACGAATGCCTTTTGCTAAAAAACGCGTCCGGAGGCCGCATTCCACCTCATTGCCAATAAAAAAGCCCCGCGTGAGAGCGGGGCCTTGAAAGGATTGATTAGTTTACGACTCAGGCTTCGACGACCGTCAGATCCGGATCGAAACTGACTGCCAGACGATAGACCTGGCCGGGCCGCATGATCAACGGATGATCGCGGTGGAACATCTGCACGTAGTGAATCTTGCCGTAGTTGGTGCGGTAATGTGGATCGGCGCTTACGACTTCCGTCTCCGCCCAGTTGGCGTGAAAATCGTCTTTGAGCACCGAACAACGATGCCCGAGTGGCCCGAGCGCGGGCGAATTTCCGAGGCGATAGCGCGAATGTGGGGCGCCGATAACCAATGCCATGCGGAACTTGTCCAACTGGATCTGATTTTTGACCGTATAGGCAAACTCCGCGGAGATCTTGCTGCCGGTGAAGGTCCACTGGACTTTCACGCTGCCGATGCCACGAACGATTTCTTCCTTGGTGTTGACCAGCTCAGGCTGTTC
>JBEHXD010000369.1:0-5771 GCA_048498875.1 Verrucomicrobiota bacterium | reverse complement strand
GGCGATCAGCGGGTTTGCCAGTAGGTGGCGGGCTTGCCCGCCACGTTGCGCGCGAGCGCGCAACCTACGGGTTCGACCGGGTTATTGCGTATCATCGGACGGCTGGCCGTCCGTCAAACCGGGCCCTATTCCCTCCCCACCATCGATTCACCGAATCAATTATTCATGGCTTATTTAAGCGCGGCCAGGCACGTACGTTATTAATCAATTTTTTTGCGATACAACTCAATCGCGGGCTATTGCAGGGAAAAACGGAAATCGGTTGGCTGGCTGCCTATTTCGCCACCGCTCTGACAACCGATTCCCTTAGTTTGCGATGACTTCCTCCACCCCGCTCGACTATCTCAGTCGCATCGAAACTGATTTACGCCGCAACATCCTCCCGTTTTGGATGGAAAAAGCAGTGAATCCCGCCGACGGCGCGTTTTTTGGGTCCCTCACCAACGAGCTCGTGCCGGATTTCTCCGCCGAACGTGGCGCCCTGCTCACCACGCGCATCCTGTGGACCTACGCCGCCGCTTACCGCCAATACCGCGATCCCTCCTATCTCGCGATGGCGGATCGCGCGTATCGGGACCTGACAACCCGCTTTCTTGATTCCGAACACGGCGGATTTTATTGGTCAATCGCCGCCGATGGAACGGTCCTGCGCGATCGGAAACAGATCTACGGTCAGGCCTTCGCCATCTACGCACTCTCCGAGTACCATGCGGCCAACGGCCGGCGTGAGCCACTCGACCAGGCAATCGCCGTTTACCAGCTGATCGAAAAGTTCGGGCGCGAAAACGAATACGGCGGCTATCTCGAGGCGTTTGGCCGTGACTGGCAGCCGGTCGCCGACATGCGTTTAAGCGAGGTCGATCAGAACGAACCCAAATCGCAAAACACCCATCTCCACGTCCTGGAAGCCTACACGAACCTGCTGCGAGTCTGGCCCGACCCCGGCTTGCACAAGGTGCTGGGTGAACTGCTGCAAATCATGCTGGCGCGCATCGTCGACGCGCGCACCAACCATCTGGGTTTGTTTTTCGCGAAGGATTGGACGGTGCGTTCGGAGAAAATTTCCTACGGTCACGATATCGAAGCCGCGTGGCTGTTCACCGAAGCAACCAACGTCCTGCGCGACCCCGAACTCACCGAGCGCACTCACGCTTTGGCGGTGAAGATTGCCGACGCCACGCTGGCCGAGGGCATCGACACCGACGGCGGAGTTTATAACGAAGGTGATCCGTCAGGCCTCACCAACACGAACAAGGAATGGTGGCCTCAGGCAGAAGCGGTGGTGGGCTTTCTCAACGCCTACCAGATTTCCGGCGAACAACGCTTCCTCGACGCCGCGCTGCACAGCTGGGATTTCATCGAGAAATACCTGATCGATGCCAAACGCGGCGAATGGTTCCGCGGTGTAACCCGGAACGGCCAGGTGCTGGCCGGCGAGCTCAAGGTCGGGTTTTGGAAATGCCCCTATCACAACGGCCGGACCGGACTCGAATCTGTCCGGCGCATTCGTGCGATCACCAATCATTTTTAACCACACCCTCATGAAAAAGAAATCCGCTCCCGCCAAGTCAGCGAAAACGAAAAAGGCCTCATCCGCCAAAAAATCCTCCGGCATTCCCGCCGGCGCCCCGGCAGCCTGGGTTGCCCGTCTGAAAGATCTGCGCGCCAAGCACGAGAAATTCCTGTCCCGCAAAAATCCGGTCGACCAGGACTGGGACAACGGCGTGTTTGATCGCTTTCAGTTTCCCGCCATTACCTACCGTCACGCGCCCATCGAGTGGCGCTTCGACCTGAATCCGAAAACCAACCCCTTCCTGATGGAGCGGCTCGGCGTAAATGCGACCCTGAATCCCGGGGCGTTTTATTGGAACGGCAAGGTTCACATGGTCGTTCGCTTTGAAGGCTACGATCGCAAGAGTCTGTTCGCCATCGCGGAGAGCGCGAACGGCATCGACAACTGGCGGTTCTGGGACGAGCCCGTGGACCTGCCGGAAATGAAACCGGAAACCAACGTGTACGACATGCGCATCACCTTCCACCAGGATGGCTGGATCTATGGCGTGTTCTGCGCCGAGGCCAAGGACCCGAATGCGAAGCCCGGCGATCTTTCCAGCGCCGTCGCGCAGGCGGGCATGGTTCGCACCAAGGATTTCAAAAAGTGGGATCGGCTACCGAACCTCAAAACGCCGGCATCCCAGCAGCGCAACGTGGTGCTGCATCCGGAATTCGTCGATGGCCAGTATGCGTTCTACACGCGTCCAATGGACGGTTTCATCGACGTCGGCTCCGGCGGGGGCATCGGCTGGACCCTGTGCAAAGACATCACCACCGGCGTCACCGGTCCGGAAAGCATCATCGACGGCCGGGCCTACCACACGATCAAGGAAGTGAAGAATGGCCAGGGCCCGGTTCCGATCAAAACGGACAAAGGCTGGCTGCACCTCGCCCACGGCGTGCGGGGTTGCGCGGCAGGTCTGCGCTATGTGCTCTACATGTTCATGACCTCGCTCGAGGATCCGACCAAGGTGATCGCGCGTCCCGGCGGCCACTTCCTCGCGCCGTACGGGACCGAAGGCGTGGGCGACGTCTCGAACGTGACGTTCACCAACGGCTGGGTTGAACTGCCCGACAAAGCCAAAACAGTTCTCATGTACTACGGTGGTTCGGATACCCGCTGCTACGTGGCCCGTTCGACCGTGGACAAGCTCGTCGACTGGTGCCTGAACACACCGGAAGATGCGCTCACCACCCGGCGTGCGGTCGAACAACGCCTGGAGCTGATCCGCGCGAACAAAGCCCTGCTGGGGACCTAAACAAGCAGTCCAATCCTGAATCTGAGGCCCTCTCAAGGCCGACGAAAAATCAAGGCGCGTCTTCACGACGCGCTTTTTTATTCCCCAAAAAAGACACCGGAAACCACGGATTTCACCGATGATCACGGATCATCGATTAAACAACCGGTGGATTTACCTGCACCAACTGCCGGGAAATGAAATGGGCGAGGCACCCTACTTCTCAGCTTTGTCCAATGAACCACCCGGTAGGTTGTGCGCTTGCGCACAACATGGCGTGCAAGCCCGCCACCTACGTATACTACCACTGGAATTTCAGGCTCAAGATTGACACTTTCCGCCTGCGGCGTGGTCGCAACCGCGCGCGCTGTTTAGGGGAGCCAGCGCGGATCAGTGCAAAATCTTTTGCAGATAAATTCGCTCAAGCGTATCGCGCGAAACCTGCGTATCCACGCCGAGCTCGGCACACCATTGGTCAACTTCGCTCCGATCCACGGGACCAATTGAACATTTGCCGCGAACTTCAGCGAGCACATTTGCTGAACAAGCGCCGCGTTTCTCTGTTTCAAAAATACGCGAATCCGCCATGAAGACGGTTTCACGTGCGCGATCCGGATCATTCCAAGTCAGTTTCCCAGCTGTTGTTGGCGGCCTTGCTGTGGAGTTTGGGTGGCCTGCTGTTCAAATATGTGCCCTGGCCCGCACTGGCGGTCGGTGGAGCGCGCAGTTTGATTGCGGCGATATTTCTGGCGGCGCTCACGGGGCGATCGCTTCGTTTCACCTGGTCTCCCCTCCAAATCGGCACGGCAATAAGCTACGCCGCGTGCACCCTGCTTTTTGCCCTCGCCAACAAGCTTACCACAGCGGCGAACGCGATTCTGCTTCAGTATACCGCACCGATCTGGATCGCGCTGTTTGGCGCCTGGTTGTTGGGCGAGCGGGCGAAGGCGGCGGACTGGCTCACGATTGTCGCCGTGTTTTTCGGCATGGGAATTTTCCTGTACGATGGGCTGCAGGTGCACGATGTCCCGGGAATCCTCGTGTCCATCGCCAGCGGACTTTTTTTTGCGCTCACGGCGATTTTTCTGCGAAAGCAAAAAGCCGGTTCACCGCTCGAATCGATCATCCTCGGTAATCTGATTGGTTTCCTGATCGGACTGCCGTCAATCTGCTCGGCCCCGCCGCTATCGGGATCCAGTATTGGTGCCTTGGTGGCGCTCGGCGTATTACAGCTGGGTCTCGCCTATTGGCTTTACGCCCGCGCGATCAAACACGTCACCGCCCTGGAAGCGGTCATCATTCCGATTATCGAACCGATTCTGAATCCGGTCTGGGTCATGATCTTCGCCGGGGAACGCCCCAGTCCCCTTGCGCTCGTCGGTGGAATAATCGTGTTGGGTTCCGTCACGTGGCGCGCGATCGCCTCGGTGCGCCACCGCACTAAGCCTTCGGCGGATTGAGCTGAATCAGGACATTGGCGAGCGTGATCAGACCGCCTCCCACCAGCAGATGCCAGGTGAGCTGTTCGTTGGGATAGTCAAAACCGGCCAGCCGGGAAAAAATTCCGGGCAAAAAAAGCGCCATCAGCGAGGCAAAGACGGGCTCAACGCAATAAATCAGGCCCGCTTCGGTCGCGGTGATTTTTGGCTGCCAGCGATTCATGATGACGTACGCGCCCAAGGTGCAAAAAACCGTGAGCATGCCGGTGAAGGAGAGCCACGGCGCCGAAGTCCAGGGCACCGTTAAATCCGCCGGACGGGACACGGTCGCGAACGAAAGGACGCTGAAGATCACGGCCTGCACGGCAAACATGACCAACGTCATCGGCAGGGGCCGGTTTTCCGCAAAGCGTTTGTTTTCGATCAGCAGAATCTGGCCCATGAAGAAAAATGAACTGATCAATGTTTCAATTTCCCCGCGCCCCAGCTGCATGGTTCGAAAGTCAAAGCGACCGAGGATGGCCACGCCCGCCAGCACCAGCACACTGCTCACCGCCACCGTCGCCGGAGGCCACCGCCGAAGCCGGGCCGCAACGTATATGGGAATCATGATCGCGTAGAGTTGAGTCAAAAACGCGGACACGGACGCCGAGGTGTATTGCAGACCATCGTTCTGAAACAGCATACCGAAGCCGGCAAAGATCCCGATCAGCATTCCCTGCCTTGCCTCCAGGCGCGTCACCGAGCGCAGCTGATGACGCAGCAGAAAAAGCAGGGTCAGCGTACCCAAAATGAAACGCGGCGCCACCGTGTAAGCGGTGATGAACCACGAATCACTCGCCGGCAGCACGAGCTGGTGCGCCGCCATGATCGCCTTGATCAGCGGAAAACTCAGGCCCCAAAAAAAATTGGCGACCAGGAGCATGAGCACGGCCTGGGCGTGCACCGAGCGGGAGGAAAACATGGGCTGAAATTAAAACCGCTAAGCGATGTCCGCGTCGATGTTTGAAATGAAAGCGCGGACCTCGCGGAAGGCTTCGGTAATCGCTGGATGGATGAAGTCCAACCGACGGTGCGGATTATCTGCGTACTCAAAGGTGCATCAGACAGGATTTTTTCCACACGTCCGGTTATAGCCAGAGTCATTCTGAGCGGAGCGAAGAATCCACAGTATCGAACATGATATCCCTTCCGTGCGCATGGATTCTTCGCTGCGCTCAGAATGGCGGTAGCGACAGGTTTTTCCGATCATCCACTTCCCGGCGAATCGCCAGCTGCCCGGGCTACACTCGCAAAAAAAATCGCCGCGGATTGCTCCGCGGCGATTTTCAAATTCAGCAGGAGCGCAAACTCACTTGACGTGTTTGCTGACCAGCTTGGTCATGTCAAACATGCTGACCTGAGCTTTGCCACCGAAGATGACCTTGAGGGTCGCATCGGCATTGATGTTGCGCTTGTTCTTCTTGTCCTGGAGACCGTTCTTCTTGATGTACGCCCAGAGCTTCTTGGTGAGCTCAGTGCGGGGAAGCGGCTTCGAACC
>JBEHXD010000368.1:0-5801 GCA_048498875.1 Verrucomicrobiota bacterium | reverse complement strand
CTTTGCTGGCGTCCACATAGCCGGCTCCTTGGTTCGCGAGGCTGCACCACGCTCTTCCGGGAATTCTTTCGCACTGATTCCGAAGGGTGACGTTGCCGTGGAGTGCGGCTGGTCCACCTTTGATGAACTCAGAAAAAGTCGAGCGGCATCGGGAGCATCATTCGCTACGGCCGCGATGCGGCGGATGTCGCGACCTCATCGAACGATCGTGCACCGACACGAAACGCGAAAGCGACGTTGGAAGCGACCGCATCGGAGAAAAAGTGCGCCGCATTTCATCCTGCCAACCAACCCCAATTGAGAACCGATCTTCATTCACATGACTGCCGAACCCACACTGCTCGACCCGAAACTAACGCAAGAAACCGAAGGACGCGTGCCCGTTCCCGAAATTGGAGAAAGCTACCAGCCCGGATTGCCAACCCCGCAAGGAGCGACCTTCGATGGCAAAGGAACCAATTTCGCGGTCTTCTCGGAAGGAGCGGAATTTGTCGACCTCTGCCTCTTCGACCGCTCGGAAGATCCGAAGGAATCCAAAACCATTCGGTTGCGGGAGCGCACCAACGGGGTCTGGCACATCTACCTCCCGGACATTGGTCCGGGACAACTTTATGGCTATCGCGTCCACGGCCCGTATGAGCCGGAGAAGGGGCTGAGGTTCAATCACCACAAATTGTTGCTCGACCCCTATGCCAAGGCGATTGGCCGCGAAATCGCGTGGGACGATTCCCTCTTTGGCTATACCGTCGGCGCGGAGGGAGACGACCTGACGTTTGACGAGCGGGACAGCGCGGCGTTTGCTCCGCTCGGCATCGTGATCGACAACACGTTTGACTGGGAAGGCGATAAGCCCCTCGCCACCCCTTGGCACAATACCGTGATCTACGAGGCGCACGTGAAGGGGTTGACGATGACGCATCCGGACGTGCCGGAAGAGATTCGAGGAACATATGCGGCGATTGCGTCGGAGCCGATCCTCAAATACCTGAAAGAACTTGGCATCACCGCGATTGAATTGATGCCGATCCAGTATTTTGCCGACGACCGGCATTTGCAGGAAAAGGGACTGCATAATTATTGGGGTTACAACACGCTGGGCTTCTTTGCGCCGCAGCGCACGTATGCCGCGAGCCAGGGGCATCCTGCGGATGTGGTCCGGGAATTCCGGGAGATGGTGAAAGCTCTGCACCAAGCCGGCATCGAGGTCATCCTGGACGTGGTCTACAACCACACCGCGGAGGGCAACGAACGCGGCCCGACGTTATCGTTCCGGGGAATCGACAATCGCGCGTATTATCGAACGCCGGAGGGCAAGGAGCGCCACTACATGGATTTTACAGGCTGTGGAAACACGCTGAACATGGTGCACCCGCACAGCTTGCAGCTACTCATGGACAGTCTGCGGTATTGGGTTTCGGAAATGCATGTGGACGGTTTCCGCTTTGATCTGGCGAGCGCCCTGGCCCGTTCCCTGTATGACGTGGATCAACTGGGGGCCTTCTTCACTTCCATCTATCAGGACCCGACGCTGGCGATGACCAAGCTCATCGCGGAGCCGTGGGACCTCGGCATGGGCGGCTACCAAGTGGGGCAATTTCCCGTGAACTGGACGGAGTGGAATGGGAAATATCGGGACAGTGTGAGGAAATACTGGAAAGGCGACACCGGGATGCACAGTGAAATTGCCACACGGCTGGGCGGAAGCTCCGACCTGTACGAGCACAGCGGCCGGCGACCTTCCGCCAGCATCAATTTCATCATCGCGCACGATGGGTTCACGCTCCACGATTTGGTCAGCTACGACGGAAAGCACAACGAGGCGAACGGGGAGAATAATAACGACGGTGCCAATGACAATGAGAGTTGGAATTGTGGCGCGGAAGGTCCGACCGAGGACGCCGGCATCAACGCTCTCCGGGAACGCCAGAAGCGAAATTTGCTGGCGACCCTGATGCTCTCCCAGGGAGTGCCCATGCTTTGTGCCGGCGACGAAATCAGCCGAACGCAACAGGGCAACAATAATGGGTATTGCCAGGATACCGAACTCACCTGGCACAACTGGAATCTAAGTGACTCCGCGAAATCTCTTCTGAATTTCACCCAGCGGCTGATTCATTTTCGCCGCCAGCACCCCAACTTTCATCGCCGCAGCTATGTCGAGGCCGATCCGTCGGTGGCCCCGCAAGGCGAGAGTATCCGCTGGTTGCGCTCGGACGGGGCCAATATGAGCGAACAGGACTGGAAGGAAGGTGGATGGATGCGCACGATCGGCATGTTCCTGTTTGGCGAAGCACCGGAGATTCGAGATGGCGCAGGGGTCCGGGTGACCGACGACAACTTCCTGATTCTCTTAAATAGCCATCATGAAGCAGTGGATTTCCGGCTTCCGGAGGAGCTTGGCCAAGCGGAGTGGAGCGTTGTCTTCGATACCGCGCGCCCGGAGTTCCCCGAGGGAACCGAGAAAGTCTCAGCGTTGACGATGAAGCTGGAAGGGCGCTCCCTCGCGGTCCTCATTTCCCCCAAGCGGCAGGCGGCTTCCTAAGGACGGAGAAAGTTCGAAATCGTTGCGCAGTTCAGTACAGGGGAAAAAGGCACCGTGCCGTTCGTCTGCTGATGCCGCCGTGCGTAACCTGATGCTTACTTCGGACGCTACCTAAAAGTATTGTCCTCCGGGAAGGGTTTGACTCCGACCGCTCGCGGCAGCACGCGCGAAAGCACTGCGAGTGGCGGTACTCCTTGTATGATTGTATGATCGACCCAACACCCTTTTGGCTCAAATTCTCTCCCCTGCCCCGGCTGCCACGCCTCTCGTCCCACCTCGAAGTGGATGTCGCCGTCATTGGAGGCGGGCTCACCGGGACCACGTCCGCTTATCTGCTGCAACAAGCCGGGGCCAGAGTGGCACTCCTCGATCGGGAAAAATTTGCGGAGGCAGACACCGGTCACACCACCGCGCATTTGACGTACCTAACCGACACGCGGGTTGCCGAATTGAGCAAGAACTTCGGGCAGGAAGCAGCGCGCGCCGTCTTGGAGGCGGGAAATACCGCGGTGCACCAAATCCATGAGTTCGTGGAAACGGAGGAGATCGAGTGCGGGTTTGGTTGGGTACCCGGCTACCTCCATGCGCCAGTGTGGAATCCCAAACAGAACGAGAAGGCCAAGCTGCAGATGGATGCGGAGGCAGCGCAGGCCTGTGGTTTTCCCGCTCGCTTTGTGGAAAAAGTTCCGTTCGCCGAACAGCCCGGGGTGCTCTTCCCAAACCAGGCCAAATTCCACCCGCGGAAATATCTCGGCGGGCTCCTCCGCGCATTTTTGGCAGGCGGAGGGGAAGCTTATCAGCAGACGGCGGTGGAGAGCATTGAGGGCCAGCCGCTGGAGCTGAAGTGCGGGAAATATTCGGTGCGGGCGAAAGACGTCGTCATTGCCACGCACGTGCCGTTGCAGGGGGCGACGGGCACGTTGAAGGCCGCGCTCTTTCAAACGAAGCTCGCGCTCTACACGAGCTACGCCGTCGGCGCGCAGGTGCCACGCGGGCAGATTCCCGAAGCGCTTTTTTGGGATACGCACCTCCCCTATCACTATCTCCGCGTGGACGCGTTGAGGAATCACGACTACGTGATCTTCGGAGGAGAGGATCATAAAACCGGGCAGAAGGAATCGCCCTCGGAGTGCTTCGAGGCGCTGGAGCGAAAGCTCCGCGAGTTGGTACCGAAGGCGAAGATCGATCACCGCTGGTCGGGGCAAGTCGTCGAAACGAATGACGGGCTGCCGTTTATCGGTGCAAGCGCGCCGCATCAATATGTCGCCACCGGTTTTGCCGGCAATGGCATGACTTTCGGGACGCTCGCGGCGATGATGATTCGCGACGCCATTGAGGGGAAAAGCAACCCGTGGCAGGAGCTCTTCGACGTGCACCGCAAAAAGTTTCGCGGCGGGACTTGGCGGTATCTTACGGAGAACAAGGACTACCCGTATTTTTACCTGCGGGATCGCTGGGTAAAGCCGGAGGCGAAGTCGCTGCGCGGAGTGCCGCGGGGAGAGGGAAAGATTGTGCAACTCGATGGAGAACGCGTGGCGGCGTATCGCGATCCCGAGGGCAAGCTGCACGTAAAGTCGGCTATCTGCCCGCACATGGGTTGCATCGTGCGCTGGAACGATGCCGAGAAGACGTGGGATTGTCCGTGCCACGGCTCTCGCTTTCATGCCGAGGGCAAAGTGCTGGGCGGGCCAGCCGAAACGGATTTGGCCGAGCCGAAAAAGAAGTGATGGACCTGCGCACCGGCGAGACGGTCTGGCAAGCCATGGGCGGACACGCCCTGCCAGCATGTCCTTTAGCGGAATCGATCGCGTGCGACGTCTTGATTGTCGGGGGCGGCATCACCGGAGCCTTTGTGGCCTATGCACTCTCCCAAGTTGGCGTGGAGTGCGTTTTGATTGACCAAGGGGCCAGCGGGGCTGGGAGCACCATGGCGAGCACCGCCTTGGTGTTGTATGAGCTGGACATGCACCTCACGGATTTGGCCGAGCGCATGGACCCAAAAGGAGCAGTGCAGTGCTATCTCGCCTGCGTGCATGGAGTGCGCACCGTGCAGCAAATCGCCACAGAGGTGGGAGCAGCCCAATATCGGCCTCGGCGCAGTTTCTATTTTGGCGAAAGCCCAAGCGACCAGGAACGTTTGGAACGTGAATTTCTGGCGCGCCGACGAGCGGGAATAGAGGTTGAATTTTTGGAGGCGCGGCAGATCGAACGGCTCTTCCCGTTCTCCCGCCCGGCCGCCTTGTCGTCTGTGAACAACGGAGAAGTAAATCCGGAGGAATTGGTTCGCTGCCTGCTTGGTGCGGCGGAAAGGGCCGGGGCGAAGCGTTTCGGCGGCACGCGCATGGTGAGCCACCGGGAATCTGGACCGGGGGTGCGCGTCCAAACGGAGCACGGATATGAAATCCGTTGCCGACGCATGGTTTTCGCCACCGGCTACGATTCCGATAAATACCTTGGTTTTTCCGTCGCCAAGCTTCGGAGCACCTTTGTCGTCTCCACCGAGGCCGGCCAGAAGTTTCCCGGATGGCATGGACAGAGCCTGCTGTGGACCACCGCCCGCCCCTATTTTTATCTCCGCACGACGGTCGATGGGCGCGCAATCATCGGCGGCGCGGACATTGACGCGTGCTCACCGGCGGTTCGAGACGCCATGCTGCCGGACAAAGCCGTCCTGCTCGAAAAGGAATTGCGGGAGCTTTTTCCCGCAGCGGAATTTAAAATCGCCAACGCGTGGGCCGGCACTTTCGCGGAGACTCCGGATAGTCTGGCGTGCATCGGGAAAATCCCGTCGATGCCGTGGGCGTACTTCGCGCTGGGGTATGGCGGCAACGGAATCACCTACAGCGCACTGGCCGGAGAAATCCTGTGCGACTTGCTGCGCGGAAAGCGAAACACGATGGCGCGCCTGTTCGGCTTTGAGCGGTTCCTTGGATGATTTGTGATTCCCAGCCGGCATCGCACGCTCGCGACTTCAAGCGTGAAAGAGTCCCACCACGCGGTGGTTTTCGTCGAGAACGGGCAGTATGTGGAGGCCTTTCGTTTGCATCATCTCCCGGATCGTGTCGGCGTCATCCTCAGGCCGGCAAAAATCAAAATTGGCCTGGAGGAAGGAACGGACGGTCTTCAGTGCTTCGCTCGCGCTGGAGTCGGCTGATGGCTCCGGCGGGTTGGAGTTGGAGTTTGGTGAGGCTGGCATGTCCATCGATGCGATTGTTCCGAGGCTGAGCTCCTCTTGGTATTTCAGGTTCTTCCCCGAAAT
>JBEHXD010000367.1:0-5801 GCA_048498875.1 Verrucomicrobiota bacterium | reverse complement strand
GAAGAATACGGGGTGAGGGTGGATTGTGTCTGAAGGCGCCCGCGGCGCGCCCAGCGGTCGCGCCCTACCATTTGGTGGCGGTGTGAGGTAGGTGGTGCGTTTCAATGACCGCGATCGTCCTGAGAGTCCGTTGAGGGCAACGGACCCTACCGTCGGAAGGGATTCCGATCGCGGCGTAAAACCGCGCCTACAGAGGATCATCGCAAACCCCGGCTTACTTTTTCTTCTTTTTCGAGTGCAGCTCGATGTTCAGATACGTTTTCGCGAGCATCTGTGACTCGTAGAATTCCACCAGGCGCACACCTTCACGGGGCTTGATGAGATCTTTCTTTGTCGCGTGGTCGATTTGTTGTTTCAGGCGACGGCAAAGCTCCTCCCACTGGTATTGCACGCCCTCAATGACGTCGGCGATGCGTGAACCGGCGAGTGCTTCCTCGATGTAATAACCGTTGGGTTCGTCGTCCTCGAGGAAAACGTGCACTTCATTCACGCGCCCGAAAAGATTGTGCAGATCGCCCATGATGTCCTGGTAGGCGCCAGTCAGATAAATGCCGAGGTAGTATGGCTCGTTGTGCCGCAGCGGATGGAGCGTGATGTAGTCCTTTACGTCCTGCAGATCGATGAAGTTGGCGACCTTGCCGTCGGAGTCGCAGGTGATATCGACCAGCGTGGCGTTGACCGTGGGCTTTTCCTTCAGGCGGTGCAGGGGAGTGATCGGGAAGAGCTGCTTCAGCGCCCAACTGTCGAGCAGCGACTGGAACACCGAGAAATTGCAGACGTACTGGTCGGCGAGCAGTTTTTTCAGGTCGTGCAACTCCTCCGGCTGGTAACCGGATTTGGTGCCCTCCTTGTCGATCTGTTCGCAAATCTGCCAGAAAATCTGTTCGGCCGCGGCGCGGTTTTCGAGATCGAGATAACCGAGATTGAAGAGTGAAAAGGCCTCCTCCTTCTTTTGCAGCGCGTCGTGGAAACGCTCCAGACGACCCAGCTTGGCCTTGTTTTTCAACAACACGGCCATGTCATCGACAATCTTGTGGCGGGTCTTGGGCTCGTGCTGTTTGCCCAGCGATTCATGCTTGTTGATGCGTTCGAATACTTCCACCACGAGCATGGAATGCGGCGCAGCGACGGCGCGACCGGACTCGGTGACGATGTCCGGCACCTTCACGTCCGAGGCGTTGCAGATTTCGCGGATGTTGAACACCACGTCGCGCGCGTATTCGCCGAGGGTGTAGTTCATCGACGATTCAAAATTCGTGCGGGAGCCATCGTAGTCGACACCCAGACCGCCGCCGACGTCGAGATAGCCCATCGGGAAGCCCATCTTCGAAAGCTGGCAGTAAAAGCGCGCAGCCTCGGTCACGGCCGCTTTCACCGTGATGATGTTCGGGACCTGTGAGCCGATGTGGAAATGCACGAGCTTGAGGCATTGCTGCATCTTCGCCGTGCGCAGCTTTTCGACGGCGAACAGGATTTCGGCGGTATTCAGGCCGAACTTCGCGTTGTCGCCGGACGAGGAGGACCATTTGCCTTCGCCCCGGGTTTGCAGCTTCACGCGGAAGCCGATCATCGGCTTCACGCCGGTTTCCTTGGAAATCTCGATGATGCTGTCGACCTCGGACAACTGCTCGATGACGATGATGATTTTCTTGCCCAGCTTGCGGCCGAGCAGGGCGAGCCGCATGTAATCGTTGTCCTTGTAGCCGTTGCAAATGATGAGGCGCTGGGCGCCCTCGTGCATCGCCAGGGCGATCATCAGTTCGGGCTTGGAACCCGCCTCGAGGCCGTAGTTGAAATCCTTGCCGGCGGAGACGATCTCGTCGACGACTTCGCGGAGCTGGTTGACCTTGATGGGGAAAACGCCCCGGTATTCGCCCTTGTATTCCTCTTCCTTGATCGCCTTGTGAAAAGCCTCGTTAAGCAGGGTCACGCGGTGGCGGAGCGTGTCTTGCAAGCGGATCACCATGGGGGCTTTGAGACCCATGCTGGTGGCCTCGTCGATGACGTCCATGAGGCGGATCGTGCGGCCGTCCGAGAGCGGTTCGACCTGGACAAACCCCTCGGAATCCACCGAGAAGTGGTTGGCGCCCCAGCGCTTGAAACCGTAGTGTTCTTCGGACTGTGAAGCCGACCAGTTGGATGCGGATTTGGTCTTCAATTTGACGATGGAATAACGGGCGGGGTTAGGCTTGCTTTTATGAATGTGGCTGGGCTTATTCGCCCTTTTCAATTTTTCAAAACACCTGAAGACGCAATGACTAAGTTACATGTGATCCTCGCCCAAGCCCAAACCGCTGGTCCCACCGTCGCCCCTTCGGGCGCCAGCCAGCTCCTGCAAATGGCGCCGATGATCCTTCTTTTTGCCGCGATGTATTTTCTTTTGATCGCCCCGCAGCGCAAAAAACAGAAAGAGCATGAAAAGATGCTGACCCAGTTGAAGGCCGGCGATGAAGTTGTTACCTCGGGCGGGATTTACGGGACGATCACGAGCGTGAAGGAAGACCGTTTTATCATCCGCGTCGGCGATAACAACGCCAAGCTTGAAGTCGGCAAAGGTTTCATCAGTTCCGTGGTGAAGCGGGCCGACGCGGCCGCCTGATTTTTCCGTTTCCATCTGCATACCCCAGACAGCGACGAAGCCGTCGCGTCACCTGAATTTAACAACCAACACCCATGTTCCGTCGTAATCTCTGGAAATTCATCCTGTCCGCAGCCCTCGTGCTGTGGGCTGTGTTTACGCTGATGCCGCTAAAGGACCAAGACTTTGGCGACTATTTGAAGAAAACCGCCTCCGCCAAGCCGGCGGATTTTGCCAACCTGATGACGAAGGCGAACGACCTGGTCAAATCCGGCCGTGCCCTGAGCACCTACTTGGCCCTGAAACAGATCGGCACGGAAGAGAAGCTGGATCTTTCCCAGTACTTCCCGCAGATCAACCTCGAGTCGTCGCTGAAGAATACCGAGAAGCGCAATACCATCCTTCTCGAGGAACTTCTCCGTCGTTCAAAATCCAGTTTGCAGCTCGGCCTGGACTTGAAGGGAGGCGTTGCGATCATCCTGGAAGTGGATCCGGCGGCCGCTAAAAATGAAAATGAGCAGGTGCGTGAGCAAAAACTGACGAAGGCAATCGAGATCATCACCACGCGCGTCAACGGACTCGGGGTCGCCGAGCCGATCATCCGTCCGATTGGCGACAGCCGGATTGAAATTCAAATGCCGGCAATTTCGATCAAGGATAATCCCGAACTCATCAACAGCATCAAAAAGCCCGCGCGGCTTGATTTCCGGAGAGTGCATCCCACGTTGGCTCCGCCCCAGCCAACCCCTCCGGGTTATGAAGTGATGACGGTGACGCATGAAGGTCGCAATGGGGAGACCCAGGACGAGGAGGTTTTTGTTAAACTCATCCCGGATATGGGCGGCACTGCCATTTCCAACGCCTATGTGAAACGGGACGACTATGGCCGGTTCGGCATCGGCTTGGATTTTACGAGCGAAGGGGGCAAACAATTTGCCCAGGTAACCAAGGACATCGCGGACGAAGGGAGACGTGCCGGACGCGACGGTGGCCGTCTGGCGGTCGTCCTTGACGGAGTGCTCTACACCGCTCCCACCGTCAAGGAGCAGATCAGCGGAGGAAACGCGCAAATTACCGGTGATTTCACGCAACGCGAAGCGGAACGCCAGGCGAACGCCCTGAACAATCCGCTGGATTATCCGCTCCTCACGAAGCAGCAGTATGAAGTCGGTCCTTCGCTCGCACAGGACGCCATTTCCAGCGGTGTTAAAGCCACGATCATCGGCACAGCGGCGGTCGCGGCCTTCATGATCACGTTCTACACGACCGGTGGTATTGTCGCGGTTCTCTCGCTGGCGGTGAACATCGTGATCATCCTCGGCGTAATGGCCAGCATCGGCGCCACGATGACCCTGCCCGGTCTCGCCGGTATCGTGCTCACGATCGGTATGGCGGTCGACGCGAACATCCTGATTTTCGAGCGTATGCGCGAAGAAGTTGCCCTCGGGAAGTCGCTCGCGAGTTCCAACCAGGGCGGCTTTGAAAAGGCGCTCACCACGATTCTCGACGCGCACCTGGTTCAGCTGATCATTTGCGGTGTCATGATCTGGCTGGGTAACGGTCCGATCAAGGGCTTCGGGTTTACCCTCCTGATCGGTGTGCTCTCGACGCTGTTCTCCGTTCTGATCACCGGTCACTACATCATGGAAGTGGTTATCGAGGACTTCAACATGAAGAAGCTCACGATGCTGCGCATGCTCGGCGACCTCAGTGTCGATTTCGTGAAGTTTGGCAAACCGGCCGCCATCGGCTCGATTGCCCTCGTGGTGATCAGTATCGGTTACGTGTTTTATCAGGGCGACCGCATCTACGGCATCGATTTCGCCGGTGGTGACCAGGTCACGGCCAATTTCACCCAAAAAATCGATACCAGCAAGATTCGCGACGTGGCGAAGACGAGCAACGTGGGCGAGGTCAGTGTCACGTACACAAGCGATCTCGGCAGCGGCAAGGAACAGCTCCAGCTGGAAACCGCCTACGGCAAATCCGGTGTGCTGTTCGACGCCTTGCAAAAATCCTATCCCTCGGCGGGTCTGACCAAGGTGGGTGAAAACCAAATCGGTGCGACCATCGGCAAGGAAATCAAATGGAATGCGGTCAAGGCCGTCGGCGTTTCGATGCTGGTTATTCTCGTCTACATCGCCTTCCGTTTCGAATTCGGCTTTGGCATCGGCGCGATGGCGTCGACGTTGCACGATATTCTGATGAACATCGGTATCTTCGTGCTTTTCGGCCACCAGTTCTCGGCCCCGATGGTCGCGGCGATCCTTTGCGTGGCCGGTTATTCCATCAATGAAACGGTCGTCGTGTTCGATCGTATTCGCGAGGAGTTAAAGCTCAATCCGAGCGGTGCCTTGAAAGATGTCATCAACAACGCGATTCGAAAGGTGTTTGCCCGTACGATCATGACGGCGTCGACCACCTTCCTCGCGGCCCTCGCGCTGTATTTGTTCGGCGGTGGCCAGCTCCATGACATCGCTTTCTGCTTCCTTGTGGGTATCGTTACCTCGACGTTCTCCGCCATCTTCATTGCCGCCCAGGTATTCTACTGGTGGCACAAGGGTGACCGGAAGCATGTGGAGGCCCACCAGGACATCGCGCCCAAGTACGAATGGGCCGGTTCTTCCCGCGCGTCGGAATAATTGGGTGGGGCGCGCGGTTTCGCGCGCCCTTTGCGGCGGATTAGGGATAATCCGCCCTGCCACCTGACCTCCTGCCGATGCGCTGGAACTACACGCCGGTCCATGCCGCGAGTGTGGCGGACCTTGCGCGCAGCTTGAACACCACCGTGGTGGTGGCCGAGCTGCTCGTCCGCAACGGGCTCGCCCAGAGCGGACCAGCCGGACTTTTTCTTCAACCGGCGCTCGCGACGCTCGGTGATCCGTTTTTGCTCGCCAACCTGGCGGCGGCGACGGACCGGCTGCTGCTGGCGCTGCGCGAAAAACAGCGCGTGGTGGTGCTCGGTGACTACGACGTCGATGGCGTATGCAGCACGGCGATCCTGGTCAGCGTGCTGCGCCGCTTCGGGCTCACGCCGCATTACGTCGTGCCGCGGCGGGCCGACGAGGGCTATGGACTCACGCGCTCGTCGATCGATCGCGCGTTGGAGGCCGGCAAGCCGGATTTGTTTCTGGCGCTGGATTGCGGGACGAATTCGAACGAGGAGGTTTCCTATCTGCGCCAGCTCGGAATCGACGTGATCATCGTCGATCACCACTAGAGT
>JBEHXD010000366.1:0-5802 GCA_048498875.1 Verrucomicrobiota bacterium | reverse complement strand
TATGACGAGAAGCAGTACGACGTTGAGCAGACCCCAGAAAATGGCGTTGAGGGCGGAAAACGTGGTGCGGTCGCCGGACGCCGCGTTGATTTCAATCGACCACCAGAAAGCGATGACGGCGATGGCGTGAAACCCGACGAACGCGGTGACAAAGCCCTTTGTGCGCAGTGCCTGCCGGAGTTCCTTCACAAGCATGGCCGGCACCCAATTGGGAAAGTCGGTGCCGGACGATTTACCGGTGGTCGTCGCGGGAGGAAGAGTTGAGGCGGGTGGAATCATTTCAGGAGAGGCGGCTCGGGGAGCGGTGCGGCCTGACGACCGTCGCGGAGCAGGTTGACAAAGGCGTCTTCGAGCCGCTGCTCAGACCGTCGGAACTCGATGACCGTCACACCGTCAGCGACAAGACGCTTGAGTTCGGGCGCGATGGACAGCCCGGAGAATTCAGCCCGGACGCCGTTCCGCCGTTCTTCCGTGATTTTCCAGTTGGGGCGCATCGTCAGCCAGGTAACCAAATCCGCGTGCGCACCCTCCACCTCGATGTCGAAAGTCACCCGGATGCCATTGTTTCCGTCCAATTGCTGCAGTGAACGGGCATCCCCGTGATGCACAATCCGGCCGGCGTCCATGAAGACGAGGGAGTCGCACATTTCCCCGAGTTCCGACAGAATGTGGGAGCTGATCAGGAGCGTCTTGCCCCGCTCGCGCAGCAAGCGCACCAGATTTTTGAACTCGATCCGCGCCTTGGGAGCAAGGCCGGCGGCCGGTTCGTCGAGGATGAGAAAATCCGGATCGCCGAGCAATGTGCGCGCAAGGCACAGGCGCTGCGTCTGGCCCTTGGAAAGTTTTTCGATCAGCCGGTCCTGGAGCGGACCGAGTTCGGTAAAGGCCACGGCCTCGGCGACGCGGTTGCCCCGGTCGGATCCGCGCAGGTCGCACGCGCGGGCGAAAAAATCGAGATAGTCCGACACCGTTACATCGGTGTAAGGCGCGAAATGGTCGGGCATCCAGCCGATCAACGGGCGCACCTGTTCGGGATGTTCCACCACATCCACACCACGGATACGCACCGTGCCCTCATCGGGCGCATCGAGCGTGGCCAGGATTCGCATGGTGGTGGTTTTTCCCGCGCCGTTGGCGCCGATCAATCCGACGACCTGTCCGGCCTGGAGCGTCAGGCTCAGTCCGTCGACCGCGCGCACACGCCCAAAGAAACGGCCCAAATTACAAACTTCAACCAGGGGAGTGCTCATGGCGAGGGTTGCGAATTGGCGGGTTCATGACGCACGAGTGGGCCGGTATAAAGCACGGTTTCATCGCGCCAGCGAATGGAGGGCAGGGTGGCGATCGCATCAGGCGATTCACCGGAATTGGCGAGCCCGTAAAAGTTACCCCTGACCCACGTTGACGGAGTCAGGCTGGCGATCGGTGACTGAAAGGAGGCGGTGGCCAGTTCCAGGGTCACGCGAGTGCCGGGAGATACCAGGGGCGCGGTCCAGTACCGGCCTTTTTCATCGTACCAGATGAAGTGGTGCAGGGTTGCGCCCACGGTGGATTGGACCTGCGGTGCGCCATCGGCACTCCGGCTGACGATTTCCACGCGCTCGCGGTTCGTGACGATGCGGTTGAGGGAATGCTCCTGGGTGGTGCGGCTGACGAACCAGGCGCCGGAAGCGCGGTCCCCGTCCCGCAATAAATCAGCACTGCTGGACATATCGTTAGCCGAATCTTTCTCGAGGAGCACGTCCGCCGGCAGCGCGAATTCACGCTGGAACAACAAACCGGTGCGGCAGATTTGGGCCTGGATGATCGCAGCCTGATTTCGCTCCGGCAACAACATCACCAGAACGTGCCGGGTGCCATCGCCGCCAAATCCATCCCGCAGGGCGATCATGCCGACGAGCACGCCGATCGCCGCCAGGGAAATGAGCGGTACAGTGGCAAACAACCGTTGCCGGCGGCCCGCCGGGGCAAAAAAGAAAAAATTCACCGGTCCGACCAACAAGCCGAAGACCACGATGAAGGTGCTCAACCAGCCGGTGGGGCGGGACTCCTGCCACTTTTCGGTCGGAAGATTCCAGAATTCAGGACGAACCAAACCGACGGTCGGTCTTTCCGTCAGGTATTCCCACACGTCCGGGGCTGACAGGGAAAGGGTCGTGATTTCTCCCGCGGCATGAAAGTTTCGTGACATTTCGGCGATCTGGGTTTTCGAAACCAGCACCAACCGTCCTCCGAGGGCGGCCCAATCGAGGAAGGCCTGCCGTCGTGGCTCATCCAATCCCTGCCAATGCGTCTCCAACAACATCACCACCGGAAATGACGACCAGACCCGCCAATCGGCCGGCCAGTCGTTGGGATCCATGGAAGAGAATAGTGCCGGCGGCAACTTTCGCCGATGCCCGGGCCGGCTGGGATCGAAAGGTTCAGTTTCAAACTGTTCCGGAAAAAACCGGTGCATCGATTCGAGCAGCGTCGGTTCGATCGCGATTACGTTCAATCCGCTGTTGGAACCCACATGCAGGGGCAGATTGAATTGTCCCGGTTTCGTCTGTGGTCCGCTGACCTGGGCCGAGACAGTGCCATAGTTGTGTTTCAGCGATCCCATTGGCATCGCGATGAAAAATTCGCGCGCGGAATTGGCGGGCGCGGTGAGGGCGTGCGACGACCAAACCTCGTTGAATATTCCGTAATTAAAACCGGAACCCAGCCGCAAATTCCAGTTACGCTCGCTGGTGGAGCGATTCACCACCCGCACACGCACCGGTAAAAATCCACTGGTGGGAAAAGGCACGCCAGGCGTGGTGAGACGGATTTCGCTGCTGGCGCCCGTTTCCATGGGCACATCGAAATTGAGCTCGTCTGCGTGGGCGCGGCCCGTCGCCACCCACGACAAAAGCAGGACCGCGATCATGCGGCGCAAAAAGGAAGCCGGACTGCTCATGCGATTTTGGCGGCGGCCAGCGATCCTGGCAGCGGTTTCGCATTGGGCGAGACTTCGGCGAGCAGCTTCACCACAATGTCCCGTGCCGTCACGCCCTCAAGGCGCGCGGAGTGATCGAGCAGAATGCGGTGGGCCAGCACCGGCATGGCGACCGCCTTTACGTCCTCGAAACTCGCATGCGGCCGGCCGTGACGCAGACCGCGGGCCTTCGCGGCGGCGGCGAGCGCGAGCGCGGCACGCGGGCTGGCGCCAAAGCGCACGCCCGCCGCCGACTCGGATTCACCGGGATGCGACGCGTGGACCAGCCGGGCAATGTAGTTGGCGACGACTTCCGGCAGATGGATGCGACGCACCGCGGCGAGCAATCCGACCAGCTGTTCCCGCGAAAGCACCGGCTGCACCTCGGTCTCCACGCCGATTTCCCGCTGCAGCACGATGCGCTGCAGGACTTCGTGGGAATTGCGGTGCACCTCGAGCTTGAACAGGAAACGGTCCAGTTGTGCTTCCGGCAACGGATACGTGCCTTCGAGTTCGATGGGATTCTGGGTGGCCAGTACGAAAAATGGCTCGGGCAGCGCGTGGGTTTCGCCAGCCGCGGTGACGTGGCGTTCCTGCATCGCTTCCAAAAGCGCCGACTGGGTTTTGGGCGAAGCGCGGTTGATTTCGTCGGCGAGAAGAATGTTCGCGAAAACCGGACCGGGCCGGAAAACAAACGAGCGACGCCCGTCAACTTCCTCGAGGACGGGATTGCCCGTGATGTCGCCCGGAAGCAAATCGGGTGTAAACTGAACCCGGCGGGCGTCGAGGCTGACCGTGCGGGCCAGGCCTTTCACCAAGGCGGTTTTGCCGAGCCCTGGCACGCCCTCGAGGAGCAGGTGGCCGCGGGCGAGGATGCCGATGACGACCAGTTCGATGAGTTCATTCTGGCCGAAAAGCACCTGGTTGAGTTGATCGATAAGCTGGCCGATGGCGGTCGAGGCAAACGTCAGTTCCTTGTCGTCGAGCGGCGAAGGCGAAGGCGGGGGATTCATTAAAAATAAACGGGAAAATTAAAGGTTAGGCGGGGAGATTATTTAAACAATTGCTGCATGGCGGCGCGTTCCGCTGGTGTCAGACGGTCGACCCATACTGCTTCGCCACCGTGGCCGGAGTTTTTCAGGTCGCCGGCGGTGGTGAGCACCTGAAGCGTGGATTTGTCGACCTGCGGTGCGCCTCCGTTGCCGACGTTCAGCAGATCGCCCAAAGCGGCCCGCGAGAGATCGGTGCCGGATACGCCTTGTAACTGGCCGTTCTGCCAGTCGGCCAACTGACTGGTCATCGTGAGCGGCGTTTCGCCGCCTCCTTCATCGACTCCGCCATTTCCTCTCTGGTTTTGGCCTGTCGCCGGGTGATTCCAGTCCGGCGCAGCGATCGTGGCTTCTGCTCCGGCAGCTCCGGCAATGCCGTGCGCTTGTGCACCCGCAGCCGCCAGGCGGTCGCGCAACTGGCGTTGCTGCTCGCTGCTCAGTGACGACGGGGATTTTTCCGCGGCGTCAAGGGCGGAGACGATTTCACGATTGCCGGCCAGGCGTCCGGTGCGGAGTCCATCCAGGGCATTCGACAATTGCTGACCAACCTGTTGTTTTTCATTTCCTGCGGTTGCGGTGTCGCGCGACTCAAATGCGGAAAGCGCGGAAGCCGCGGAGTCGTAGTTGCGCGCCAGACCTTTCACGGCCTCCATCGTCTGATCGCGCAGCGCATCGGCGGCTTCGAGCGCCGAATGAGAATACTGATCTTCGGGTGAGTGGGACGAAAGTTCGTGCAGCTCGGCGGCAAGCTGGTCGCGCGATACGGGGTCGGCGATATCCAGTTTGGCGAGCTCCGCGAGCATGGCTTCCGTTTGCGCGAGGGCCGGCGACTTTTCGACGACCGGTCGGGTTTGTCTGGCACCATCGGGGAGCGGTGCCCACCAGGCGATGGCCAGCAATCCGAAAGCCGTGACCAGCCAGCCAAAAGCGGCCAGCGAATTTCGCCGCAGAACCGGAGGCAAGGGATTCAGGGCCGCCGGCCAGATCGTTACGCCCGCGACGGCCGCGGAAAGGCGGGAATTGAGTCCCAGAGTCGTTTCCAAAAGCACCCGGGCGTCGGTTATCCCGTACCAGGAAGATCGAGCCCGCCGCCACGCGAAGAAAGCAACGCCCACAGACCCCAACAAAACCGCAAGCCACAGGTAAGCGATCGGACCGTGCGTTCGCCGCAGCGCATAAAGCGCAATCCCAGCGGCCGTACTGAGCGCAAAAAAGGCCGGAGAGGCGATCTCCAGCCAAACCATCAAATTAATCCGCGCCGCCAAACGGACGGACGCCTTATGCCAAAACTGATGAGCTGAATCTCTGCTGGCCACGTGACGGAAAGTTGGCGACCGGATGTTCGTGTTGCAAGCAAGTCATGATGACAAGGCTGCGACCGAGAAGATGGCTTACCTTTAGGCTGATTTTCGTCAAATCTATTTAATCGCACAATATATATTATGTCTAATATTTAATCAGCGGGGCTTCAATCCTTTTCGGGATCTGTACAATCCTAGCCTCTAACTAAACGATCACGGCCCCAAACGGACAGTTACTTTGCCGGGCCCCAGCGGGTCGTCAGTGGGTAATAAATAAACAGTGGGCGGCCGACGATGTCCTTTTCGGGGACGAAACCCCAGTAGCGGCTGTCCTGGCTGTCGGGTGAATTGTCGCCCATGGCGAAATAGGATTTTTCGGGAATAGTAACCTTCGCGCCCGCTTCGGTCATGTATTCAATTCCATACCGGCGCTGACCGTAGGCGTATCCTGGGTACAGCCCGTCCTTCCGGGCATTTTTGTCGAAGGCGTTTG
>JBEHXD010000365.1:0-5804 GCA_048498875.1 Verrucomicrobiota bacterium | reverse complement strand
GCGCGAGAGCTTCCACGCAGAGCAGTATCCGACCGGCCCGCTGATGTCCGACACGCGAACCGAGGTGACGTACATGGCCGACCATCCGGGCGATCCGCGCGGTCTCGGTTGGCGTCCATCCATCCACATGCCCCGTTGGGCCAGTCGCATCACCCTCGAAATCACGAGCGTTCGCGTGGAGCGGTTGCAGGATATCAGCGAGGCGGACTGCTTGGCTGAGGGCATCCGCCCTTGGTATAGCAGCGAGCCGAAGCCTTCGAGATACATGCTCGGACCGCACGATAAGGTTAAGCCGTTCTACGATGGCCGCACTGGATGGCATCCGTCCGCTACCGCCGAAGACGCGTTTCGCAGACTGTGGAACCGCACATGTTGCCGCGGCTCATGGGTGGCTAACCCGTGGGTGTGGGCCATCAGCTTCAAGCGCGTCAGCGCGGATGTGCGGCCGTGATCGCCAACCTCGACAGCGACGAATCGCCCGTTGCGCGCATGGAAAGCCTGATCGCGCGCAAGGCTCCTTTGTTTATGCGCGTGGGTGACGGGCCAGGGCTTTCCGTCGGGTGCAAATCGTCCACGGGAGGCCGACCGTATTCGATTCCGCCGGAGGCGCGCGCCCGCATCATCGAGCTTGCGAAAACGAAGAAGTATTCGTTCTCGCAGATTGCGCGGATAGTCGGCGCGAGTCAGCCGTCTACATCGAAGATTTTGCAGCGCGCGGGAGTGCGGGCTCGCGATGGTCGCGCGGGGCGAGTTTGCAAGCGGAGGGCTGGCGCATGATGCCCTCAATCGAAGACGTAATGAACGCGCTGATGGCAGAAACGGCCGTCGCGGGCAGCAAGACGGTGCTGCCGAACGCTCTCTATACGGATGCTGGCGACGAGGCATTTCACTCCGCATTCCGTGAGACGCGCGAACTAATCCGCCAGCGGGACGAGCTGATAAAGCTTTTCCCGGCGAATGAGGATGCTTTGCGCGGTCAGCTGGTGCTCGACACTCACCTCGGTTCAGGATCGCACGCAATCGCCGCGCACTACTTCGGGGCGCACCTCACGGCCTGCGAAATCGACCGGGGGTACTACACCGCCGCGATGCAGCGCATAGAGTGCGAGACCGCACAGGCCGCGCTGGCGATAGCCGAAATCCCCGCTCACGCGACGAGCGAAATGGATTTCTCGAAAAACTCAGACGCGTGAAACTCCCCTTCCTTCAATTTTTCCCGTCCGACTACATGCGCGACACGCGCGTGTTGTCCCTCGCTGCCAAGGGCGGCTGGACGGACATCATCTGCATGCTGCATTCGTCCTCGACCAGGGGCCGGATGACGCTGCCGGTGGTGGGATGGGCTCGCGTCATGGGCGCTTCGGTCGATCAGGCTGAAGCGGTCTTGACGGAGCTTGAGATGATGCAGGTGGCAGACATTGAGCGCGGCGGTAACGGTGATGTAACGGTGAGTTCTAGGCGGATGCTCCGCGAGTCTATCACGCGGGAGCAGACGCGGTTACGAGTGCAACGGCACCGCCGTAACGCTGAGGATGAAACCGGCGGTAACGCAAATGAAACGGGACAGAAGACAGAAACTAAGAAACTAGAAACTAAGAATACAGGAGAGCCGAGCGCGCGCGCGCCTGAATTTCGTTGGGTGCTTCCCGACCCGCTGAACACGCCGGAAGTTCGCGAGGCGTGGCAACGCTGGCTCGTGTACTGGGCCGACCGCTGCGGAGGCGGCAAGGCAATGCCGGAAATGACCATGTTCTCGCAAACCAAGAAGATGCTCAACCTCCGGCCAGAGGAAGCGATTGCGTGGATTGAAAACGCCATCGCCAAGGGCCTGCGCGAACCATGCGAGCCGTATCAGACACGCGTCGAAAAGCCCGCGCCGGCCCGCCTCGGTCTGAACCTCCGATGAACCGCAACATCCCATCCAACCCCGAGGCCGAAGAGTACCTGCTCTCTTGCTGCCTGCTCGACGGCGCCGACGTGGTGTCGCGGTGCATCGAGGCCCGCGTGACGCCGGATGCGTTCTACGAACCGAAACACGGCCTCATTTTCGAGTGCCTTGTCGCCATGCTCTCCGAGGGCAAGGTGATAGATATTTCGGTGCTGGCGGAAGAGCTCAAAGCGTCGCGTCGCCTTGATACAGTCGGCGGGTACGCGTTTCTCACGCAGGTGAGCAGCCGCATCCCGACGACCGCGCAGGCAGGGTACTTCATCGAACGGGTGCGGGAAATGCACACAATCCGCTGCGCGATCCGTGAAGCGCAGGCGTTGCTGGAGCGGTGCTATAGCTACGCTGGGTCCGCCCCGACCGACGAGGTGCTTGACGGCCCGGTATCGCGCCTGATGGCCCTCGCCGCCGGCGCGCAGGACGTGCAGGAGCCGAGTTGGGCCGAAGTGGTCGACGAGGCAGAGAAGGTGCTCGAAAACATCATCGCGAACCAGGGGATGCCGGAACACATGACGATTCCGTTTCCGTGGCCGGTGATGAACGAGCTGTTTCAGCCGATGCAGCGCGGTCAGCTCGTGGAGATCGCGGCCCGTCCGTCCGTTGGCAAGTCGTCGCTGGCGCGACCGATTGCGCTCCATGCGGCGCAAACCGGGCGCAAGGTGTACTTCGTCACGCTGGAGGTGAACCCGGTCAACGTCGTGCTGCAAATGGCCGCCGCTGCCTCGCGGGTTGGTATCCGACAGGTGGCAAAGGCGCATCACAGCGACCAGACAGACCTACGCCGCGGCGTCCGGGCGTTGCGCGCGCTTGGCGTCACCGTGAGCCGCCGGGATCGCACGATTGCGCGCATACTCGCGCGGGCTCGTGCGCTGCATGCGAAGGGCGCGCTTGACCTGCTCGTCATTGACCACGGGCTGCTCGTTGAGGACATCGCGGCAGCGGGTGCGAACGATCTACAGCAGGCGGTCGGGCGGCTCACAAAGGGGCTGAAGGCCATCGCGCAAGACCTCGGCATCGTGTGCGTGCTGCTCTGGCAGCTCAACCGCGCCAGCGCGAAGGAATCGAACCGAGAGCCGAATCTAACCGACCTCAAGGGCTGCGGCTCACTTGAGGAGGACGCGGACAAAATCCTGTTCATTCACCGGCCCGGCGAAGACCCGTACACCCGCACGCAGCAGGCGGAAAGCTCAACCACGGACGAACTGCCGCGGTATTTCCAGAACATCATTCAGGCGAAGGGGCGCGACGACGGGACGAGTATCCTCTCGTTCTATTTCGAGCGCGCGACCGCCTCGTTCACCCCCATCCAACGCAACCCCACGCCCTGACGCCGCGCATTTCGAGGTGAGATTTTAAGCTGATAACCAAAATGGAAACTTTTAATGTAATTGATCCCTTTGAGGATTGGCGGCCTGTGCTCGGCTACGAAGGGACGTACGAGGCCTCATCACTTGGAAGAATTCGGCGGGTGCCTGGCGTTCTGCGCTCGGGGCGTCGATGGGATGGGCGCGTGTTGCGGCAGCGGGTTAACCGTCATGGCTACGTGCAGGTGTGCTTGTCGAAAGAAAACAAGCCGCGTACTCACAGCATTCACCTCCTGGTTTGCTCAGCCTTTTACGGGCCGAGACCAGAAGGTAAGGTTATCGCGCACGGCGATGGCAATAAGCAGAATAATTCTGCCTCCAATCTGCGCTGGGCCACTCATGATGAAAACGAGGCCGACAAGCGACTGCATGGCACTGTAGCGAAGGGCTTGAGGAGCGGGCGATACACGCACCCCGAGATGATCCTGCGTGGGGAGGATCACCCCATGTCGAAATTGACGGAGCACGACGTGCGCATGATCCGCGCGCTGTTAGTCCATCGCTTTGCGAAACGGAGCATCGCGAAACGTTTCGGCGTTTCAAAAACCACAGTCAAGGACATCGCCATCGGGCGCACTTGGAAAACCGCAGCATGAACCTAAATAAAGTCTTTCTAGCTGGCCATCTAACCAGATCGCCCGAACTCCGCGTCACCCCCAAAGGCACGCCCATCTGCCAATTCAGCCTCGCGATCAACCGCGAGTTCAAAATGGAGTCCGGCGAAAAGCGGGAGGAGGTCGTTTACGTCGATGTCGAAGCCTGGGGCAAACAGGGCGAGACTATCGCCAAGTACGTCACGAAAGGGCGGCCGCTCTACGTGGAAGGCCGCCTTCGTTTGGACGAGTGGGCCGATAAAGAGACCGGCCAAAAGCGCAGCCGAATGAAAGTCGTGCTGGAGCAGTTCCAGTTTCTCGGGGACGGGCGCGCGGGTGGTGGTAATGGTGCGGCGGATACGTCGCAATCGGCGCCGCAGCGAAGTGCGCAGGCGAGTCAGCCGAAGCCCGCGAGTACCGAGAATTTGGACGAGGATGTCCCTTTTTGAGCCATGAGCGCACCACAAGTCTTCTTCAAGATTCGCCGGATCGCTGACGGACTCTACTTCAAGCCGAAGTGGGGCGAGACCGATTTCCACAAGCACGGCAAGGTTTACGAGAAACCGGGCCACGCACGAGCAGCATGGAAAAACAACCAGACTACAGATAAGCGCGAGGCCGTCGAGCTAGTCGCGTTTGAAGTAACCGAAAAATTCAAAGAGCCGCTTTAATGAAACCCACCACGCCACACCCCGCGCCGGAGAACCTGACTCCCGCCGATAAGAGCAGGATCGAGTCCCGTTTGCGGTATCTCGCGGAAACCAACGCCCGAATGGCTGAGGTTCAAGCGCGAGCCCGAAACGCAAAACACCGCATCCGCTTCAAGGAGCATGCAGAGGCAGCCGAGGAACTGCTTCACGTCATCAACGAAGCCCGGCGTCTTCGCCTCCACCTCGCGGCTTGGGATAGCTACGTATCATGAAAACAAGCACACCTACAGACAACCCCGCGCCGGAGAACCCGGATCGGCCCTGGACACAGAATCCGCCGACCGACCAAGGCACCTATTGGCACTGGAACGGCGACATAGATTGCGCGCCATTGCCAGTCTTTGTCCTATGGTCTGGCACCACGGGCAAATGCTTCGTGAGTACCGGGCAACTCGGCATCACGGAGCCCGTTGACTGCGATCAATACGGCGGCTGGTGGCGTCCGCTATATGCTCCGCCACTTCCGACCGAATCCGCCGCCAAAGCCAAGCGCGATGCCGAGGAAGAGTCTGCGTTGCGGGCGGAGAACAAGCGGTTGCGGGAGGCGCTGGAGAAGATTATCACGATCATACCTTGGAACTACGATGACGAGGACGGGGCAATTCACGCAGCGAAGGACATCGCCACCGACGCCCGCGCCCAATCCACCGCCAAGCCGGAGGGACGCGGATGAGCGCCGAGGATGTGGTTTACGAGGCAAGCGATTGCCATGTCTTTTCGCATCCTGGCGGAATATATTTCCGTTGCCTCTCCCCCGAGCAGGCCCAACTCGCCGCCAAGAAACTCAACGAGCACGCCAAGCTGCTGCGGGCGTTGAAGGATGCTCGCGTGTACCTGACCGCTGACGACGGCGACGGCATGGCGACTATGCGCAAGATCGAAGCCCTCATCGCGGAGGCTGAGAAAGCGGGATGAGCACTGCTCCTAAATTTCCCAAGTGCGCAGGATCGGGCATGTATGCCATGCACTCCGATGCGACTTATGCGTGGTTCTGTCCGGTGTGCTGCTTCAAAATCAAAGCCAGTTCAGCCAAAGACGGAACCCCGATAGTACGCCCGCATGTAGACCGTCGCCTCCCAAAGAAATCCCCATGACCAAACGCACCCTCAAGCGTGGCGACGTGCTGCGGACGAGGGGAATCTAAACCATGAATAGGTCATGGTCCATTGTTCTTTGTTCTGTCTCATATGTC
>JBEHXD010000364.1:0-5844 GCA_048498875.1 Verrucomicrobiota bacterium | reverse complement strand
GATTTCTGTATCATTGCCAATTTTAAGGCTGGGCGGCGTCGACGCCGCCCAGCCTTATGTTTTCAAAGATGGCCTGTATCGCTGCCGATCAAAAGCCCCGAAGTTAGGTTTTCTTCGGCGGAACGAGGTTGATTAAAGCCGCGTTTTCCGAGAAGGTGATGTCAAAACGGCATTGTACGTCCACGGCTACGGCTTTGCCGTCGAGGGTGGACTTCGCCGGCGTAAACTGCCAGCTCTCGACGACTTTTTTCGACGCCGCGCCTAAGATGGGATCAGAAGTCGACACCACTTTGACGTCGGCAACTTTGCCATCGGCGCCGATACGAAAGCCGATGACGACCGAGTTATGCAGCGTATTGATCAAGGCGGTCACCGGAATATCCGGAAGCGCCAGGGAACTAGTCGGATCGGGCGAGTATATGCCCAACGCCGGCGTAATTTGTTCGAAGGTGAGAGTGGTCCGGTAGGTTTGATACAGCCAACGATTCGGTGCGGCCGAGGCGGTCATACAAATAAGGGAAAAAACGAAACACAAAATAATGTATGGATTTTTATTTTTCATATTTTATAGTATTTACAGGGTGTGATTATTAATTTTATTAATGAAATCAACGTTCGCTACTGAGTCAAGCTCGGTCGATACGCTCACATGGACCCTGATCGTATCGCCTCGGCGCTTGGAAACACATGTCATGGAGGCTGAAGATTCGAACAAACTCTCAAGCATGTGGGCGCTAGCTTGCCGATACCAGTTTCATAGAGATCGGTTGCGGAAGGGCAGATGGTTGGCTGTTTGGGATCAACCAAAAATCGGCAGATTTTGTATTTTCAGTCAAGGAATTGGTTTAATTTGATAAAAATCGCCATATGGGTATTTGTTGGGGGGATTGAGATTAAATATTAGTGCGGCGGCATCTTTTGGCGTAACTCCCGTTCTTTCCTCGGCCACATTTGGGTTACCGCCGGTATTACCCCCCAAGTTGAGGATTTTGACAGTGTGGGCAGTAGCGTCGTCCTGTATGACCGCCACCAAATGACCTATGCCATTCCGCATCGTGGCCATCAACATAGGGTGCCCGTCGCTAATTCGGGCGATCCACTCGGCTTCATCATCGAGGACGTTGGTCTCATTCTGGGCGTTGACTCCACTGTTCATATGGTTGGCAGTATAGCCGTTGCCGCCGTTGCTTTTACCGACAGTTGCGAAGAATGCGGTTGCATTAGCTTGGACACCGACCATGCCACCGCCAAAGTCGCTTACGCGGATTTGTTCCACAGGCGAAAACAAATCTCTTGTCTGGGTCCAGTTATGAGCGCCTGTAGTTCCTATCAGCCATCTTTCGATATTCCGAAAAGCGGCGATGCCGCAATCCGAATCGGTCATATTTCCGTAGGGGTACACATCGGCCGCCGGCCCGCCTGCGATCGATGCCGCATAGGTGCCGCCGGGTGTGTGGTGATAGCGGGTGATATAATAATAATAGTCATAGTAGTTTGTGTAGTAAGATGTATATCTAGTACCCAACAGGACGTAGGAGGTCGACCAGTCCCACGCGGACATTTTTGCCGGCGAGAAAAGGAGTGCGATGAAGAGGCATATAAATAATTTTATGTTTTTCATGGCTAGATTAGCAAGGTTCCGTAGTGGAGTAGGTGGTAGTGTAAGTGAAGACGACGGTACTCGTGGTCGTCGTGGTGTAGGTAGTTTTTTGTGAATCGCCGGAAGCCAGGCCATGGGCAGCGGAGGGCTTTCCATTGGTGGCGATCCAGATTTCGAGCGCGGAGTCGTAATGGCCGTCTTCCGCGCGAATGTCTTCGGTCGAGGCGAACCGCATTGCGTAGGGTGTTGTCGCTTTCATGTCGTTGTTTATTGTCATCGTTTTATGTGACTTACGGTGCATTTCGTCTTAATTGCAAAAATTGCTTGCGTTGTCACAGGGTCGGGCAATTTTAACTTTAAATCGAATGCGCACCTATGGATCGGTTTAGGATATTTATTATTTAAAATGTCAATCTTGTTTTAATTTTAATTTCTCTTCGGGGGTGATGATCTTGATTATGTGTTATGATTAAAAAAAATAATCGCATTCTCATTTTGTTTCTATCGGCGCTTCTGCTCGGTGCGTATGCTGTGAGTCTGTCCCTGGCCCTCACCGCGGCTCAGGAGTATGGCGGACCGCAGAGCTGGACCCAGCGGCGGCTCCTCGAGGGGCAGATCAGCCGGGCCGCCCGAATCCGCGATGAGCTGGCGGTCGAGGTGGCGGGCGCGCGGGACTCGCGTTTGAGCGCTTTGGCCCAAGTCGAACGGGGTGCGATGTTGGATGGCGGGCCGGGGGCCACGGGTGGAGGGGGCAAGGACGGGGCGGCTTTCGATCGCACGCGCGCCGAGCTGCTGGCGGCCGGAGCGCAGCCTCAATGGGCCACGCAGCCCGAAGCCAAGGAGCTGTTCGTCACTCTGCGGCGCGAGAGCGCGCGGCGGGAGGTGGCGGAGTCACACGGCCCGTTCTTCAAAAATACGCTGCTGAATCCCAAGGAAAGCGCCCGGCTCACAGACCTTCTCATGCAGAAGCGACTGGATATCCGGGAGCTGGCGGACGCAAAAATCCTGACAGGAGTCGAGACGCCGGAGGCGATCGCCGGCGCGGTGGACACGATTTCCCCGAAGTACGAAGGGCAGATCCGCGCTCTGCTCGGCCGTCAGGCTTACGCCGAGTTGGAGGAGTACGAGCAGACGATCGGCCCGCGCAACACGATCCGCATCGTGCGCCAGACGCTCCAGTCGCACGCGGCAGCAGCCCCGCTCCTGGACAGCCAGGCCGATGCGCTGTTCGAGGCCTTGAAGGCGTCGCAACGGGAGGCGCAGACCGCGCTGCAGGGAGACTATAACAACATCGCCTTTATGGGCAGCCCCATGAGCACCCGCTTCATGGCGGACATATCCACCATCCTCTCTCCGGCGCAACTGCAGGCGGTGGCGGATCTCCAACGGGACATGGACCGGCAGCGCACGCTGCTGGCGGCGCTGCATCCGGAAAATCCCCTCCAGCGCCGATGAAATCCAAACCCAATTTCCTGGAGCCGGTGTTGATCGGGATCGTCCTGAGCGAACTCTTGGGGTGCTTTTTCCTCCGCCGGGAGCTGGCGCGCATCGAGGCTTCGAATGCGCCCCCGGCCATCGCGGCTTTGCAGGATCGACTGGGTGCGGTGGACAAGGAAGTGATGGACCTGCGCAAGCAACGCCTGATCCTCAATGCCCGGCGTCCCGGGAAGATGGCCGCCGGCAAGGCCGACGCGGCGCTCGCGACGAAATTTGCCGATCGCTACGCCGAGGCGTTGAAGGATCCCGCGTTTCAGGCGTTGTTGCGCGATGGCCAGCGCAGCGGCCTCGACGCGAGGTACGGCGATTTGTTCGGCAGGTTGAAACTCGATCCCGTCAAGGCGGAAAAGCTGAAGGATCTGCTCGTGGAGAAACAGACCGACAAGTCGGACGCCTTGCTGGCGGCGCGAGACACGGGCGTATCGCTGGCCAAGATGTCGGGCGCATTTCGGAAAAAGATGCTGACCGACACCCAGAAGGATTCGGACGAGAAGATTCGCACGCTGCTGGGCGACGCGGGGTACCAGGACTATCAGAAGTTCGAGGCGAGCATGCCGATCCGCGACACCGTGGCCGTCCTGCGCCAGAATCTGGAGCTGTCGGAGCAGCTGACCGACGCGCAGGCGAACGCCCTGGTGGATAAGTGGTATGATCTGACGCCGGCGGACAAGCGTTCGGGCGCCTACGGCCTTTCGGCGGAAACGGCGGCCGGATTGCTGCCCAGGAGCGTGCGTCTGTCGGTGCCAAAGGAAGGCTTGTCGGCGGCGAGTCAGGTTCTGAATCCCGTGCAGATGGATGCTTTGCAGAAAATCGTCTCGGTGCAGAAGGCGGAAGAGCGCCTTCGGCAGATGGCGGCGGCGGCGGCGAAAACCAAGCCCCGGTAAACCACCGAAAACGAACGATGGAGGTACAATAGAGAGCGTAGCCGTAAGGGTAGGCGTCCGATAAGAACTTACTGAGCAAGACCGCGCGGCGCCGCTTAATTTTAACCAATCAATAACGTGGATGCTTTGCACTTACCTCATTCTCAATTCAGTGGCTCGGTGGCACCTGAGCCGCATGTGTTCTGGCTGTTTGGGCTGTCCGGGGTGGGGAAAACCACACTTACGCTCGCGTTGCATCGCAAGTTAATCGGCTCGCTCAGGTTGGATGGTGACCGATTGCGTGTTGGGTTGTGCAAGGGTCTTGGCTTCGCCGATGCCGATCGCACCGAAAATCTGCGGCGCGCCGCGGAAGTGGCCAGGCTTGGCGTGGAAAGCGGGCTGGTCGTCGTGGCGGCGTTTATCACGCCGCGCCGGGAGCAACGTGCTATGGTGAGGAGAATTGTGGGCGCGAATCGGTGTTCGTTGATCTTTGTCGATGCGCCCCTGGCAATCTGTCGCGATCGCGATGTGAAGGGGCTCTACGCTGGGGCCAGGCACGGCGTAGTGCGGCAAATGACTGGAGTTGCCTCCGATTTCGAACCTGGCGATGATCCGGATCTGCGCCTCGATACCGAGCGTGAGACCGTCGAACAATCCTTTGCTCGACTCGAGGATTTCGCCAGTGGGCGCTTGGGAGCCGTCGAGCGTCGTCGCTGATGCATTCCTCTTCCTGGACGCTTTACAACCTGCCGAGGGGAGGGTGAAGGGCGTCGCCCAATCTTTCGATGCAGATCTAAATATCACCCATGAATGTCTTATTCATATCAAGGGGTCGGGGCCGGGGACATGCCATCCCAGATTTGGCTATAGTGGAGGCAATGGCCGCGATCGATGCCAGCATCACGGTGGAATTTGCATCGTATGGCACCGGAGCGGCCACGATCAAGCGGGCGGGGAAACCGGTCTTTGAGCTGGAGTTGCCGGAGGAACTGCAGGTGACGAGATCCACAGTCGAAACCCACAAGCTGCTTGCCGCGCTCCGTCCTCACCTGGTGATCGCGCACGAGGAGTTCGGCGTACTTCCCGCGGCTCATTTGATGGGGATTCCATCTCTGTTTCTAACTGATTGGTTTCCGCCGCGAGGGCATGCGGCAGCCGAGTGTCTGCAGTACGCGCGCTCGATAATTTTCATGGGCGACAGAGGCGTTTTTGCCTTCCCCGGTGCCGTACGTCCCCGGATAATCCATGTACCCACCGTCGTGGCCCCTAAAAAATACGCCCGGGAAGATCGCCTGAGGGCGCGCATGGAACTGCGACTGCCGGCAGGTGGACCGATAATGGCGGTCATTCCCGGAGCTTGGGCGCACGAAGGGAGGCATCCGATTGCGAGTATGGTTCTCGATGCCTACCGAGAAATCAGGGATGTGGATAAACATCTCTTGTGGCTTACGTCGGTCGACCAGGAGGCAATTGCAAAGATGGCTGAGGGTTTGAGCGACGTGCGAGTGATACCGGGGGTGGACGCGATCGAACAGGTGCTCGTGGCGAGTGACGTCGTTATCACCAAAGGAAACCGGGGGACTATCATGGATGCGGCAAGCCTTGGCATACCGTCCATATCGCTTTCCATGGGTTCGAATCCCGTGGACGACTTGCTCGTACCAAGGATACGCTCCAACATCGCACTCCAGACCCGGGCGATCGATGCGGTAGCGTTGGCCGATTGTATCCGTAGGATCTTGGATGGGGCGGACAGAAATCCACGGCCGCTTAACCTGCATCACGATAGTGCCGTAGTGGCGGCGCAGCGTATTATTCACGAAATCCACGGTTTGGTCGGTGCGAAGGTGCTCGAGCGCGCGCGGACCGGCCCCGCCATTGTAG
>JBEHXD010000363.1:0-5859 GCA_048498875.1 Verrucomicrobiota bacterium | reverse complement strand
CACTTAAAGAAGTACGACTACGAGACCATCAAGCAGCTCCGCGGTAAAGACTGGGACTATCTCGAGTCCATGAAATTGACCTACGAAGACGAGGAAACCGGGGTGGTTTTTGTGCATGCAGGATTTCTGCCCGACAAACCCTGGCAAAAGCAGCCGGCGCGCGTAGTCACCCGAATCCAAGTCGTCGACAAGGATGGCGAGCCCCGCAAACGCTCCGAAGCCCCCAATGCACCCCACTGGTCGGAGCTCTGGTCGGGCCCACCTTTCGTGGTTTATGGCCATACGCCGCGCGATGACGTTTCGCGGACCAAATGGACGCTCGGTATCGACACTTCCTGCGTGATGGGCGGCAACCTGACGGCCTACGTGTTGCCGGAAAAGAAAATCGTTCAGGTGAAGGCCCGGGAAAAGTATTTCAATCCCTGAAATTTCGCCAAGGGGGTGATTTGCGCAACGAGAAGGCGTCGTTTTACACCCTCCGTTGCAAAGTTCGCGTTCGAACGAAAGACAATCCCCGCCGCTGTCATTCTGAGCGTAGCTAAGAATCCATGCGTGCGTAGACGGCATCACGCTCGCAACCGTGGATTCTTCGCGATGCTCAGAATGACACATCGCGAGGGTTCTCACCTTTCAGAATTTTCTCCAAAAATCGGTGGACCCACCAAGCGAGTTTGCAGCCACGCAGGACCTGATTTCAGGCGAATCATCGCGGCCAAACCGCCATTCAAAGGTTGAAGCGTGGACTCTTTCGTCTTTGTTGTCGTTTCCACGTTTGCCTACCGACGCACCACGACTTCCCCATGGCTGATATCTCCACTCCGCTCACCGTCCGTGAGATCAAAGCCCTCGATCGCACCAGTGGCGACACGTTCACCAGCGTCCTGTTGATCAAGAAAATCTCGGAGCGGCCCACCAAAACCGGAAACTCCTTTCTTTCCGTCGAACTCGGGGACAAGACCGGGAGCTTCAACTGCAACTGTTTCAGCGACAATCCCTCGTTCGAGTTTTTCAAAGGCCTGCGCGAAGGGATGGTGGTCCGCATCGAGGCAAAGGTGGATTATTACCAAAACCGCCTTTCGCCCCGCCTGCTGCGCGCCGATCTGGTCGACGCTGAACAAATCGCCGGCTCCCCGCTGATGGCGAACCTGGTGGAGACTGCACCCGAGGACGCCGACAAGTTGTGGGCCGAGTTTCAGGAACACATCGCTTTCATCACGCATCCCGAGTTGCGCTCGACCGTGCAAGCGGTGATCGACGAGATCGCCGAAACCTTTCGCGTCGCACCCGCCGCCCTCTCGATGCACCACGCCTACCGGCACGGGTTGCTCGAGCATACCTGCCACATGGCACGGGCCTGCAAGGTGCTCGCTCCGCTTTATCCGGAAGTGGACGCCGATCTGGCCATGGCGGGAATCCTACTCCACGACACCGGCAAAGTCATCGAATACCAAGGCGCCCTCTCCACCGCCCGCAGCCGGAAGGGAATTCTACAAGGGCATGTCGTTCTCGGTTACCAGCTCGCCCGCAAGGCCGGGATCAAAAGCAAGCTCAACGCCGATCTGCTCGAGCGCCTCGAACACATCATCCTCAGCCACCAAGGCGAACTTGAATGGGGCGCCGCCGCGATCGCGGCCACACCGGAAGCGGTGTTTGTGGCGAAGATTGATGATCTCGACGCAAAAATGGGCATGGTCCAGCGCCTGTTGCGTCAGGCGGGGGAAAACGATGAGTTCTCCGAACGCCACATCGGACTGAACAGCCAGCTGCTGCTCACCAAGCCGCAGCGATAAGATCCAAGGCAAAAAGTCGCGGTCAATTTTTGTGCGCCGGTTCGGAATGCGGCTGCCCAACGATCGCGGCGTTGATCAATCGCTCAATATCCTTCGCTGCCGGGCACTCCACCGCCGCGCGAGGCTTGCTGAGACGGTGCACCGCATCCAAAGCCTGACGCGCTTCAGCGGGTGTAAAAGTGCCTCCCTGCTGAACCTTGTCGCACGCTGCTTGGGCCGCTTCGCTGGCATCCGCCAGGTCATGAAGAAGCGATTCCGCTTCGCCAAGCTGGGGTGAAAGCTCAGGCAAACGGGCGATCAGTTTTCGGGAATTCGAACTCCATGTGCCCAACTTATTCTTAATCGTCGGGCCGGTGTAGTCTTTCGGCGAAGACGAAAGCAAATTGTCCACCATCAGGGAAAATTTACGACACTCGGTACTGTCGGGCCGGCTGCAATCCACCAGTCCGGTCAGCGGCGTGAACTGGGTGTGATCCGGCTGATAACGACCGCGGGAATATTCCTTCACGGGTTCCAGCAGGTCCACCAAAACGCGCAACGCTCTCAAATCCGCTTCTGACGCATGCTCGCCCGCGAGCCGTTTCAAGGCCGGGGCAATATAAATTTCGTGCCGCAGGCCGGTATCACTCAACCATCCGCTCACCACCGCCAGCCGGCGATACATGTCCGGGACATCGCGCACGTTCTCCGGTGACCAAAGTCTCTCTGCAATTGCCGCGGTGCGCGGCCAGATGCGGGAATCGATCGTTTCCGGACTGACCCATTCCGACCACATCGTCGCTTCGCCGCCCAACACGAGTTTCCGCTGCGCGTCACTCAAGCTGGCCTGCGTCGGCGCAGGATCGTTGAGGTAGTGCGCCGGGGTGGGATAGCACAGATCGATGTAATAACCGTTCGAAAGCAGCACGGGAAAACCGAGCTTCGTTGCAGCAGCAATTCCATCCGGTCCCCGCCACGAATGCACCAGGCTTCCTTCGGGTAAATCCGGGTGCAGGATCTCATCCCAGCCCATCATCTTTTTGCCGTGCCTGGCCAGGATGGCATGGATTTTGGAATTAAAATAAGCGTGCAACCCGGCGTTGTCTTTCAAGCCGTGTTCGCGGATGAATGCTTGAATGCGGGGGTTGGCGTTCCACTGCTTCCCGTTGTTCTCGTCGCCGCCGATATGAATGTAGGGATCGGGAAAAAGCCCGGCCATTTCCCCCAAGAAACCCTCGAGCAGCTCATACACCTTGGGATTGGTGGGATCGAGGACGGGGTCGAACACGCCCCATTTGCGCTCGATGGTGTAAGGTCCAGGTGCACTCGCGAGATCGGGGTACGCCGTCACCCAGCTTGTGGCGTGGCCGGGAATATCAAATTCCGGGACCACCCGGATCCCGCGTGCCGCCGCATAGGCGATGATTTCGCGAATCTCCTCCTGGGAGAAAAATTTCCCGTCCGAGCCCATTTCGTGCAACCGGGGAAAGGTTTTGCTCTCCACGCGAAAGCCCTGGTCGTCGGTCAGGTGAAGATGAAGCACATTCAGTTTCACCCGAACCATGCCGTCGATGTTGCGCTTGATCACCTCCATCGGCTGCCAATGCCGGCTCACATCGATCATCAGCCCACGCCACGGAAAGCGCGGACGATCCGTGATCACCGCGCATCGTGCGAACCAATCGGGATCCCGGTCTTCGACCAGTTGGAGCAATGTTTCCATCCCTTGCAGCACTCCCCGGGTGGTGGGTGCGCGCAACAAGATATTTTCTTTTGAGACCTGCAGTGAATAGGATTCGTCTTCGCCCAACTGGGGAAGCGCTGCCGAGGTCGCACTACAGTCGATGATCAGGGCCGCTGTTTCATTTTCCGAATCTTTGCTGAACTTCAGGCCGGTGTTTTTTTCCAGGTCCCATTCGAACCGGGCGACTGCGTCACTCAACCGCGGGTCGGAGACACCATGGACAATCACATGGAACGTCTGATCAAAAACAAAGCGTCCCTCCCGCCGTTCGAGGGAGGCCGGCGCCGGCATCAGATTGGATTGACTGCTTTCCGCCATGACCGAAACGGCCAGTATAAGGAGAGACGCCGGAATAAAACGCAACATGGGGTGAAGGATGGTTGAGGTTTAAAACCATGGCATTAACCCGGCCGGGGATCAATTGCACAACCTTCGATTTCTTCGAATCACCGTGAGCCCACCAGCCAACTCCGCAAAAGTCATGCGGACATCAAACGATAGGCCGCATAGGCACAACCGCCCGCACCGGTAACCGCAAGGCTCGAAACGGCGATCTTCCCGATCAGGTGAAGTTTCCGCCAATGGCGGACGATCCAACCAAACGCCGCGCGCAATTTTACTTCCGACCAATCCAGAAAATGAGCAATGGTGAGGGATTCCGCGGCGAGCAAACTCCCCGATAACAGAAAGAACACAATCGCCGGCCCGGGAATGAAGACTAGCACCACTCCGACCACAAGAGAACCCAAGGCGATCAGGATCCTGGCCAGACGCAGAAACTTAAAACCGGGACCGGCGTTTTTCTTCGCCTTCCGGCCTGCTTCGTAGCGCGCGGCGAAACGCTCCCCGGGTTTTCCGCGTTTCAACGTCTGCCATTGTCTCTTGAGAGGGTTGGACATGCCTGTTGAGACATCCCAATGGGAATTTCGTTCGCGAACACGCAGGTCACTCCCCTGCTTTGAGGCATTTCAGGTCAGCAACTGAACAATTCGCACAATGGGCAGGAAAAGCGCGATCACGATTGTCCCGACCATGACAGCCAAAAACAGAATCATGATCGGCTCGATCAGGGAGCTGAGTCCGGCCACCGCGCTGTCCACCTCGTCTTCATAAATATCCGCCACCTTGTTCAGCATCTCCGGCATTTGCCCGGTGTGTTCGCCCACGTCCATCATGCTGGTGACCATCGGTGGAAAGACTTTCGCAGCCTCCAAGGGACGCGCAACCGACGAGCCTTCCTTCACGCGATCGTGAACTCCCGTAATGACCGCCGAAACCCGCGCATTTCCCGCGGTATCCCGCGTGATGAGAAGCGCGGGAAGAATGGGCACTCCGCTCGCCAGCAAGGTCCCCAGTGTCCGTCCAAATCGGGCAATGATCGCCTTGAGGAAAAGGTCACCGAAGACCGGAAGCCTGATCACCGCGCCATCGATGATTTTCGTCCCGCGCGGCGTTCGGGAGGCATACTTCAATGCAATCCAAAGCAGCGCCGAAGCGGCCATCGCCACCAGGTAGTGTGACTTCACGGCATCACTGACCGTGAGCACAAACTGAGTCAGCGCAGGCAGCGGCGCACCCTTGAGAAGGTCAGCGAAGATCTGCTTAAACTTGGGGACGACGACGATCATCAACCCCGCGAGAATCAAAAGCGCCACGCCCATGACGATCAGGGGATACACCATCGCCGCTTTGATTTTCCCTTTCAGTTGGACGCTTTTTTCCTGGAAACGGGCCAGTCGGTCCAGAACTACGTCCAGCACTCCGCCCGCCTCCCCTGCCTTGATCATACTTAAGTACAGCCGGTCGAAAACCCGCGGATGATGGCTCATCGCATCCGAAAGCGAGCCGCCCGATTTGATCGTGTCGGCGAGCGACAACACTATGCCGCGAAGCGCGCCCTTTTGTTCCTGCCGGGCGAGAACCTCCAAAGTGCGCAGCAGCGGCATTCCCGCCTTGAGCAGCGTTGCCAACTGACGGGTGAACACGGCCAGTTCCTTCGCGCCGACTCTGCTTCCAAATGGTGCCCATCGCGTCACAGGGGCTTTGGCTGGCGATGAAGTTTCCGACGCGATCCTTCCCTTTTGTGGAACGACTGGGGATACGGCAGCGGCTTCGGACACCGACATCACCTCGGTCGGGAACAGTCCCTGTTGACGCAGCAGCATCGTGACCTGTCGAACATCGGTCGCCTCCAGCTGTCCGGCGCGGCTGGCGCCTTGTCCATTTACCGCCTGAAAGTTGAAACGTGGCATGGTTCGGTGAAATTTCAGAAATGCTCAGGAATATTTAACGACTTCCTCGACGGTGGTTTCCCCGGCAAGGATTGCCCGGATCCCCGCCTCACGG
>JBEHXD010000362.1:0-5867 GCA_048498875.1 Verrucomicrobiota bacterium | reverse complement strand
GGAATTGGTCTCACAAAGGGTTCAAAGGGGATAAAGGTCGGAAAATGCTGAGGCCTGTGTGGTTCAATCCATCTCCTTTGCTTCCTTCCCATCCTTCGCGAGACGAAAACTTCAGGGATTTAAGCCCGGAAATTATCGCACGGAAAGGGCTTGCATCACGGCAAGTGGTTGGCCTTTTTGAGAGTCCCTTTTTTCGGGCTGTAGCGTAGTCTGGTAGCGCGCTTGCATGGGGTGCAAGAGGTCGTGAGCTTGTCCGCCTGTGGCGGATTCGAACGCGCCAAAGGCGCGCAAGTCTCACCGAGCAAAATGAGTTTTTTGCGGGTATAATAACTTAAAGGAAAGGGCTTGCGTCGCGACAGGCGGTTAGCCTTTTTGAGAGTTCCTTTTTCGGGCTGTAGCGTAGTCTGGTAGCGCGCTTGCATGGGGTGCAAGAGGTCGTGAGTTCGAATCTCACCAGCCCGACCATTAAATTTACGACTGAAGTGTGCCGGTGATCACGGTTTATATTCTGCGGAGTAAAATTAACGGAAAGCGCTATGTCGGTATCACGGCCGATCTCTCGCAACGTTTGGTTGATCACAAAAAACGCGGAGCGACGGTTACCCGCCAGTTGGGCGCATTTGAATTGATTCACACCGAGGAACATCCGGATTATTTGTCGGCACGCGTCCGGGAGAAATTTCTCAAATCCGGTCAGGGACGTGAGTGGATTGACCTAAAATTTGGCGTGGCAGGCGTGGCCTCAATCTTTCGCTCATGACCCCTGCCGAAGCCAAACAACGGATTGATGTCCTCCGCGCTGAAGTTGCCCGCCATGCCGAGCTTTATTACCGGCAGGCGAAGCCCGAGATCGCCGATCAGGACTACGACCGGCTGGAGCGCGAGCTGGCCGACCTGGAAAAACTGCACCCGGAGTTTGCGGCGAAGGAATCGCCGACTGTTCGCGTGGGCGACGACCGGCTCGAAGGCTTTTCCACGTACCGCCACCGGTTGCGGATGCAAAGCCTGGACAACACCTATTCCGAAGCGGAGCTGCGGGAGTTTCACCAGCGGCTCGTGAAGCTTTTCAATCGGGAAAACCTGGCCTACGTGATCGAACCCAAGATCGACGGTCTGGCGGTCAGCGTGACCTATGAAAAGGGAAAGCTGGTGCGCGCCGTCACCCGCGGCAATGGCGAGGAGGGCGACGATATCACCGTGAATGCACGGACCATCCGCACCCTCCCGCATGAATTGAAAGGCGGGAAGGATCACCCGGTGCCGGACGTGATCGAAATTCGTGGCGAGGTGTACCTGACCACCGCGGAATTTCAGCGGATCAACAAGGAACGCGAGGAAGCGGGGGAAGAGCAGTACGCCAACCCGCGCAACCTCGCGGCGGGAACGATCAAGCAACTCGATCCGAAGGAAGTCGCCCGTCGAAAACTGGAGATCGTTCTTTACGGCGTGGGCTTTTGCGAACCCGCGGTGGCCGATTCGCAAAATCACTACCACGAGTTGATCAGGCACTGGAATTTGCCGACGCTGGAGCGCTATTGGAAGGCGGCCGGAATCGACGAGGTTTGGGCCGCGGTGAAGGAACTTGACGAACTCCGCCATGCGTTTGCGTACGCGACGGATGGCGCCGTGGTGAAGCTCAATGATTTTCGCCTGCAGCGCGAGGCCGGCAGCACGTCGAAGGCGCCGCGCTGGGCGATTGCCTACAAGTTTGCCGCCGAGCGTGCCGAAACGAAAATCAATGCCATCACCGTCCAGGTGGGTCGCACGGGTGTGCTGACGCCGGTGGCGGAGCTGGAGCCGGTGCTGCTGGCCGGCACGACCGTGGCCCGGGCGACGTTGCACAATCAGGACGAGATTGCGCGAAAGGACATCCGCGTGGGCGACTACGTGCTCGTGGAAAAAGCCGGCGAAGTGATTCCGGCGGTCATCGAGGTCAACACCAAGCGGCGCGCCCCGGAATGCGTCCCTTATAAAATGCCCGGCCAGTGCCCAGTCTGCGGCACGGCGACGGTGCAAATCGAAGGCGAGGTTGCCACGCGCTGCCCGAATTTAAATTGTCCCGCGCAAGTGCGCCGGCGTCTCGGGCATTTTGTATCCAAGGCCTGCCTCGATATCGATGGGCTTGGCACGGCGATGATTGATGAATTGGTGGACAAGGGCTGGGTGAAGGAACTGCCGGACATTTTCAAACTCCGGCGCGAGGATTTGCTGACGCTCGGAAAAAACGTGGGCAAGTCCACGGACAATCTTCTCGCGGCCATCGAGACGAGCAAAGGGTGCGAGCTCTGGCGGGTGATTCACGGCCTCGGCATTCCTCATGTCGGCGTTTCGGCGGCTAAGGATCTCGCGAACCATTTTCGCGATCTGGATAAATTAGTGCACGCGACGATGGGTGATTTTATTGCCGACAAGGAAACGGTGATTTCCGGAATCGGCGAAACGATGGCGGCGGCGATCGTGGGCCATTTTGCGGAGCCACGAAATGCGCAGACGGTTCGGGCCTTGTTCGATGTCGGCATGAAGCCCCAGGCTCCCGTCGCAAGACAGGCGTCAAGCAATGTGTTCGTCGGAAAAACCTTCGTCCTGACCGGTACGCTGCCGACCATGACCCGTGAGGAAGCGGGCGAAAAGATTGAGGCCGCAGGAGGAAAAGTTTCGGGCAGCGTCAGCAAAAAAACGAGTTACGTCCTTGCGGGCGCTGAAGCCGGATCAAAGTTGGAAAAGGCGCAGCAACTCGGCGTGGCGGTTATCGATGAGGCAGAGTTTGTGAAGCTGTTGGCCGCGGGTGGGTGATGATTGTCGGTGGAGCGCGACCTCCGGGCGCGCTGGCTTGGGGGATGTGATTTACGAACGCCCAAACAACCCGCCCGGAGGTCGGGTTCCACCGCTACGGATTCCACCTCATGTGGTTTTGGCTACAGCGTCGGAGTATGTCCCATTGGATTGTCGTGGGCATCTTCCTCGTGCTTCAATTGCGGCATGCCATGGTCGACGGACAGCGGGCCGGCGCCGGCAAATGCGAACGTCACGAGGAGGAAGAGAACGAGGGCGGAAAACTCGAGCGACTGACCGCCGCTCATCAAGCCTTCCCCGCGATGCATGAGCATTGCGCCCATCAGAATCGGAACCTGCACCCACGCCGCGATGCGCGTGAGCAAGCCCACGGTCAGCATCAGTCCGCCGATCAAGTGGGCGATCGCGACATAGTGGAGCAAACCGACTGTGACCAGCCACGGGAACGCCGAATTCTCCAGCAGCGTTTGCACAAACTCCGCCTTGGTATTCGTGATGATGAAGAGTCCGCGGATAAAAAGTCCGAGCCCGAGATAGATACGCACACAATCGAGCCAGACCTTGGGGTGGGCATCCGCCCAGCCGGTGAATTGACGCAGCTTTTCCATGGGACAACCTTTGGTTTAGGGTATGAAGCCCGACGGGCCCAATGTCCGCCGGTGCGGCTTCAGGATACGATCGGGAAAAGGGCAGCGTCAATGGCCAAACCGTCCGCGGTTTTGTCCGTGCGAACGGTCAGAAATGACGACGTGCAAAATATTTTGCGGTCGAAATGCCGTCCATTCATGGTTGCGGACAGCTATGATGTTACCCCTTCGTTGGCTAATCGGGCTGTTGGCGTCGGTAATCACGGTGCGTGCAATCGAGCGCCTGCCGGTCGAGGATTTTTCCCGCGAGCCTTCCATGTCGCGGGCGCGACTCTCGCCAGACGGAAAACGCGTGGGATTTCTTCGCGACTTCAGGGGCAAGGCGACGCTGCATATCGCCGGGCTGGATGACGATTCGCTGTCGCGAATCAATTTTGGCGAGGCGGCGCTGTTGAACGGTGCCTCGAAGGAGGTGGATGGCTTTACCTGGATCAACGACAACCGGCTCATGGTCACCACCGCGGTGTGGGATATGTTTTATGGCGTGGTGGCGACAAACTCCGACGGGTCACAAACGGTGCCGATCAGTGGCTTTGAGGACAACAGGATCGCAGTGCAGGGAAGCAAGCTTTTCGCCCGCGAGGTGATTCATTCGTTTTACGACAAGGATCAGGACGTGCTGATGCTGGACCGGCACGAAGACGGACCGGGAAGCGCCGGGCATCCGGACGTGTTAAAAGTAAATACGGACACCGGCCTGGTCCAGGTGGCCGTGAAAAATCCAGGCGAGGTTGTGGCGTGGAGGCCCGATTTCGATGGGGTTGTCCGGCTGGGAATTCTTCGCCACGGGGATTCCTCCGGGGCAATCTACCGGGACAACGAGAAGGATCCCTGGCGCACGATTCTCGCTTTGAAAAATCGGAAAGGGCTGCTCCGGCCTCTGGGATTTAATGCGGCGGATGGAACGATGTTTATGTCGGCATTAACCGACAAAAAACGCTGGAGCGTATTTCCCCTGAAGGCGGCGGGTGGCGAATTGGGGGAACCCTTGCTGGCCGACGATGAATACGACGTCGTGCCGGAACGGTTCACGCCGGCGGTTGACCACATTGCGCTGGCGGGTCCGGTATTTTCCCGCAGAAAAAAAGCCCTGATCGGTTTGCGCTACTACAAGGAGGCGCCACGGACGAAATGGTTTGATCGGGAATTTGCGGGCTACCAACAGATCCTGGATAAAAACCTTCCGGATACGGTGAACATCTTCGTGGACGAATCCATGGATGGAAAGCGCCTGCTCTGGCTGGGGTATTCGGATTGTAATCCCGGTACCTATTATCTTTTCGACAAGGAAAAGCGCTCAATCAAGGCGCTGGGTACCCGGATGACCTGGATCAAGCCGGCCCAGATGGCCCCGATGCTGAATGTCAAATACACGGCCCGGGACGGTCTGATCATTCATGGCTACCTGACGGTACCCGTTGGCTACAAGCCGGAGAATCTGCCGCTTGTGGTGATGCCCCACGGCGGCCCGTGGGTGCGCGATGTCTGGGGCTTTGATCCCCTGGTGCAGTTGCTCGCCAATCGCGGTTACGCAGTGCTGCAGATGAATTATCGCGGCTCGATTGGCTACGGCGACGAACTCTACCAGGAAGCGAAGCGACAGATTGGCCGGAAAATCCAGGATGACATCGAGGATGCAACGCGTTGGGCGATCGCTGCGAAAGTCGCCGACCCGCAGCGTATCGCCATCATGGGGGGAAGCTACGGCGGATATTCCACGTTGTTTGCGCTGGGCCACAATCCGGAGCTTTATCGCTGTGGCGTTTCGCTGGCCGGGGTAACGGATTGGCAGGCGATGTACGAGGATAGCGACGTGGCGGAGAATAAGGCCGCCAAACGATACTGGCGGGAGCAGATCGGAGATCCGAACAAGGAGGACTTGCGTCTCATTTCGCCGATCAGCTTTCCGGAGAAAATCAAGGCCCCGGTTCTGATCATTCAGGGGAAAAAGGATCAACGCGTGCCCCAGGATCAGGCCAGGCGAATGATTGCCGCGTTGGAAAAGACCGGCAACAAGCCCCAAAGCCTGTTCCTTTCCGATGTCGGACATAGCTTCGGCAATGAGCAGAAGCGCACGGAGATTTACAAGACCGTCACTGCCTTTCTCGAAACGAATCTGGGCCCCGGGGTGCCGTGAGAGTGGGACGGCGCGTTCCTAAAATGCTTCGCGCCGAGCCCAAGTCTCCGAGTGTGGGACGGGTGCCCCCACCCGTCGCGATGCGGGGTGAGGGCACCCCGCCTACATCGGAACGTGGGTGGCGGGCTGGCCCGCCACGTTGCGCGCAAGCGCGCAACCTACCCGGACGCCCCACTCAATATCCTTGACGCTGTAATTGCGTCTGTAGCTCGCGTTGTAGGGTCTGCACGTCGGGCGCGTGGGCTGATACCCTTCCTGCCAGTGTGCAGCCTGATCAGTCTTTGTGTGGG
>JBEHXD010000361.1:0-5896 GCA_048498875.1 Verrucomicrobiota bacterium | reverse complement strand
CCGCCAACACCACGCTTTTTGACTGCCTGGAAGTCGACGATCGGAAAAGTTTTGGCCTTCCGGTGCCCATCCAGGACCGGCATCCCTGACCGCGCTATGCCTTCGTCACTCCGTCATCCTGTTCGAAAGGACTGGGCCGGAAGGACAGTTGTTTCGCGCGCTTTAACGTTGGCGGCGGGATCGACCGGGAGTTGGCTTCGTCGCCATGCGTCCGTCACCCAGTTTCACCCAGATTCAAAGTGATCTTGGTTCCGAAAACCAGGAGACGCGCGGACGGGCAATGCAGAATCTGTTGACGCGGTCGAAAAAAGACCGGAGCGAACACACGGCGGCCCTGCCCCTTTTTCAAACGATGCTGACGACCGCGCCTGACTCTTGGACCGTCACCACCGCCGCGCGGGGAATAGAACTGATTCAAGGCCGCGCGGAAGGCCGCAAGGCCTGGCTCACCTTGATGAATCATCCCAGGGATGAAATTGCCGCCGGTGCCATCCTGTCGATCGCCGCGACGGATTATCTCCCCGAACTGAGGCAGCTGCTCGTCACTCGCACCCAACCCCGAATCCAGTTTGCGATCATCCGCAGTTTGGGGCGCACGAAGGATCCCCAATTCCTTTCCACAATCGTGCCGTTCCTCAGTCAGCCGGAATTGCGCGTCCAAGCCATCATTGCCCTGCAGGAATTGGAAGATCCCCGCGCGCTGCCCAGTCTTGAGCCATTGATTCAAGACACCAGCGACTCGGGAATGACGGATGATCGCGGCTGCACATTGCGGATATGCGATCTCGCCAGCGACGCATCCCGGCGCTTGCACTACGTTTCCGGGAAAAAAGATTTCCCGCCGCCGGCGCCACCCGGGAAAAGCTCCTCCCCTGCCGGCTTGGAGACCACGCGTCCGCCCTCATTGCCTGCTGTCACCCCGCCAGCCAATTCTGCGCCGAAAAAATTCCGGCTGCCGCCAAATTTATTTCCCTATATCCCGCTGATCGCCGCGCTGATGGAAATTCCCTGGGTGGCCGCCCTGGTGATCATGCAACTTTCCCTCACGGGGGTAGTCGCGCGTACCCGAGTGCAGACGCACTTCCTCGATGCCCTTGCCCTGCTGCCACCGTTGATCGGTCTGGCCTCCGCTCTGCTCGTTGCGGTGCGTCGGCCGACCCTGCGTCGCGTGGAGATCATTATTCTTTCCCTCGGCAGCATCCTCTGCGGATTGGCCGCCCTGGTCTTTGGGCGGGAACTATTCCACTGACAAATAAAAAGCCGGTGCAATGAACGCCGGCTCAAACTATCCGGGTAGGATCGATTCGCCTTCGCGAAGAATCCTACTTTTTCAATCCCGCACAGAATTTCGCCAGACGGGCAACGCCCTTGGCAATGATTTCGTCCGAGGTGGCGTAGCTGAGGCGCAGATAGCCTTCGGCTCCAAAGGAAGATCCTGGCACAGCCGCGACTTTTTCCTGCTCCAGCAGTTTCGCGCAAAAATCAGTGTCTTTCAGCCCGAAGCTGGAAATATTCGGGAAAAGATAAAAGGCGCCGCCCGCGAGCAGGCAGGATACACCAGGAATCTTGTTCAGCTTGGCATGGAGGAACTTGCGGCGACGATCAAAGGCCGCCTTCATTTCCGTCAGAGCCGCGGTGGCCTTGCCCTTTTCCTTGAGCGCCGCAAGTGCCCCATATTGGGCAAACGTCGTGGCGTTGGAAGACATCTGGCTTTGCAGTTCAGCGCAGGCCTTGGCAATCGGCGCCGGCGCGACCAGCGTGCCCAGGCGCCAGCCCGTCATCGAATAGGTTTTGGAAAAACCCGCGACCGTGATCGTGCGCTTTTCAATCTCCGCACTGAGCATGGCGAAATTCACCGGCTGGTTGCCGTCGTAGATCAAGTGCTCGTACATTTCATCGGACAACACGTAGAGATTGCGGCGGACGCATACCTCGGCGATCGCGGCGAGCTCAGCCCGCGTGTAGACTGCTCCACTCGGATTCGAGGGACTGCACAGGATCAAAAGTTTCGATCTGGGCGTGATCGCCGCCTCGAGTTGGGCTGGCGTCAGCTTGAAACCCGCCTTGTCGTCGCACAACACGCACTTCGGCGTGGCGCCCGCGAGTTTCACCATCTCCGGATAGCTCACCCAATACGGCGCCGGAATGATCGCCTCGTCGCCGGGATTGCAGACCGCGAGGATGGCCAGGTAGCAGGAAAACTTTCCACCGGGCGAAACGACCACCTGCGTGGGCGCGATTTTATAGCCGTACTCGGTCGCGTACCGTTCCGCCACCGCGGCACGAAGCGGCTCGATGCCGGGCGTGGGGGCATACTTGGTCTTGCCGGATTTGAGCGCTGCGATGGCCGCTTCCTTGATGAATTCGGGCGTGTCGAAATCAGGTTCGCCGGCGGCGAAGCTGCATACGTCCTCGCCGGCCGCCATCAGTGCCTTCGCTTTGGCATCGATGGCAAGGGTTGGCGACGGCGATACGTTCTGGGCCCAAACAGAGAGAGGATGCGGATTGCTCATTCGGCGGAAAATTACACGGGCACTGTTTGCAAACGCAAGCCCGCGGCTCCTGAGCAATGCCGGGCGTTTGTCATAACTCTCCGCACCACGGCCAACCCCCGCAACCTGTCAGGCCCCGCCGGCGTTAAAGCGGCGGGGCTCGTAAAGCCAAGTCCGGGTCCGGTCTACTTGCGCCTGGCGGCGCGGCCCGATTTCTTGCCGGAGGCTTTTTTAGCCGAAGCCTTGCCGGCGTTTTTCTGAGCAGGCTTTTTGACCGACTCGAGCTTGGGAAGATAATCCTCCACCGCAGCCCGGACGAGCTGTCCGATGCTCGTGTGCTTGGCCTTGGATACTTTCTTCAGGGTTTTCCTGATGTCGCCGGGCAGACGGACCGAAATCTGCAATTGCGAAGGCCGCATCACCACGACGCTGGAGAAATCGTATTTTTCCAGCGCATCGCGAATGATCGCGCTCACCGACTTGGCGCGTCCGTCGCGGACGGGTTCGCTCAAGCGGTCCAAAAATTCGACTTCAATGGTTACCGGGAAGGGACGTGACTCTTTATCAGCCATAATTTCAGAGGTGTTGAATTTTTTCCGGTGGAATCTGCGGCGACGTCGACCCCAATTTCGCAGGGTCGAAAACCTCATCGGGCAGTGTCAATTCCAGTGCGGCAGCATTTACATTAAAGCGGGTTTTCCCGCGAGTTTGATTGTTACGGAAATCAATGGACTTAGGAATCCACCGTTCGCCAACTTTTTTAAGGTCCAGGATGGAAATGATTTTTTCCACCGCACCCTTCGGTCCGAGCCGCTCGGCCTGGACCAAGGCCGTGAATTGGGTGTCCAGATACACCCTGACGCCGGTCAGCTCAGGTCGGGCGGAGGCGAGATCCTTGGGCGGATACAGCACAAAACTATGTGCCGGCCGTCCGCGTATCCGCGCCAATCCCTCGTAAACGAAATCCGTCCAATGAAAGAACGGTCTTTGTAGATCGAAAATAGTGAGATCGGTTCCCGCCAGAGTATCCAAAGTTTGGGCTGGCGTGAGTTCCCGGGGTGCGGCTCCCTCGCCTGTGACCACCCAGGCAGCCGAATGCGGGCCGCTTTGGATCAGCCAGCGCTGCGCCCCGATCGTCAGACGTGAAAGCGAGCCACGCTCATTGCTGGTCCCGGCAAGCTGTCCGGCCACCGCAGTCTCCGGTCCCTTGCGGGGTATCACCTGGAGATCAAAATCCAACCAATAGGTACCGGCGATCCCGGCCTTTTGAAATTCGCCCAGAATCCGGGCTCCTTCCGCCTGATCCGGTTTTCCCGAGACATAGTTGGGCGTCGGCCGGTAACCCGGCTGCGCCGAAGCGGCGACAACCAGGGATGCGACCAGCGCAAAAAACAAAGCCCGGTGGGAAACCGGGCTTGAAAGGTTATTTTTTCGCGGGCTCAACCGGCTGCGAAGAAGGTTGCGGCACAGGACCCGAGGAACCGGTGGCAGGCACTGGAACCGGGCCACTGGAGGAAGGCGCCTTGGTGACCGTCGGGCCACCGGAATTGGAGGAATTCGCCTGCGTCGGCAGAAGCCCGGCGGGGGTCGTGGAACCGGCCGGCTGAACGATCGTCGGCAGTTTATTGTCCAACGCATCGTGGTGCTTGAATTGATAGATATGCGCCAGATAGAGCGCAAAGCTCACAACAAAGAACACGATCGATGCCTTGATGGTGAATCCACTCAGCACATTACCGGTTTCGGCTCCAAAAGTGGACTCCATGCTGCCACCACCCAAGGCCGAGCCCATACCGCCATCTGACTTGGCCCTTTGCATGAGAACGACCATCACAAGGGCTAAGGACGTGATAATCAATACGGTGGTTAAGATCGCGATAACGAAGCTCATAAAGGGGTGAACGCAACGAACTCAGACCGGCTTTGTCAATCAAAGTTCTGGACTTTTACAAACCGCTCCCAGTGGGCCGGTTTTCGCTCTGGCACCCACTGCTTTTTTGCCTGTCAGGAAGCCCCATCACCACACATCAGCCATGCAATCCCTGATTCAAAAGCAAAGGAACATACTCACGGTGGCGATCGTCGCCGCCCTGTCGGTCAGCGGTCCCCCGGTTCGGGCCATGGAAAAGGACAACAATGCCACCGCCAAACCCGCCAAGGCGGAATTACCCCAGTTGCAATTATCCGTGGACGTACCCCCGCATTGGCGGCCTTTTCTTTCGGATGATCTGGCCGAGGCGTTTGCGAGCCGGTTGAGCGATGTGTTTCGCCGCCGGGGATACGCCGGGGAAGTTCAGTTTCTCGACCGCGAAGACCCGAGCCCCAATGCATCTGTCCTGGCGATTCGTCTGATCAACTGGCGCATCGGCCGTACGGACAACGCCGAATGCACCTTTACTGCGACCTTGAAAAATGGCGGCACGCAGCACGACCTTGGCATTTTTGAAAATACCTCGCTCGTCTGGAACAATCACATGGGCCGGTGGGGCCTCGCCGAGGCTTTGGGCGACGTGGCCGATCAGGCCATTCGCGATTTGTCTGACAAATTGAGCAAGGACAGTCTCCTGCCGGGTTTTGCCGGCAGGAAAAAGTAAGCGGGCAAACCGGCATTCAGGCCTTCAATTCCACGATCACCTGAATCTCCACCGTGGTTCCGCGTGGAAGACCCGCCGCCGCCACGGCAGCCCGGGCGTGCTTGCCCGCGTCGCCATAGATTTTGGCGAACAAATCGGAGGCACCGTTGATGACCGCCGGACTTTCGGAAAAGCCGCTCACCGCATTCACAAAACCGTTGACGAGCACAAATTGTTTTACGGCATCGAGGCTCCCGGTGGCGGCCTTGATGTTGGCGAGCGTATTCAGCGCGCAAATTTTGGCCGCTTCGTAGGCGGTTTGCACCGTCTGCTCCTTTCCGACCTGGCCCACGTGGGTCATCTCGCCGTTAAACGAGCTGATGGTTCCCGCCAGATAGAGCAGGTTGCCCGTGCGTACGAACGGCACATAGCTGCCCGCCACGGCGGGAGGATGAGGAAGTTTGAGTCCGAGTTCAGCGAGTTTGGCTTCGATGTTCATGGAAAAATCAAAGGGATCGGGGGCGGCTTCAACCGAGTTTGCAATTCCAAATCAAGCGAAGTTCAGTCCTCAGGCGGGCTCGCGTCGATTCATTCGCTCAAGGCTTGGGCAAAAACTCAAACGTCGCCACATCATCCACGGCGACCGGTTTGTCGAGCACGCCGACTTCCTGCAGCAGTGTTATCTGTTTTTCCAGGCGGGCTCGCGTCAACTGTCCGGTCGACTCCCCTTTTTGCGGATCGCCCGACACCAGTTTATAGTCGTTCATCGCCATGATGCTAGGTGACCGCTTCACCCAGGTGAGCCGCGATCAGTCCCTGGTGAACCAACTG
>JBEHXD010000360.1:0-5902 GCA_048498875.1 Verrucomicrobiota bacterium | reverse complement strand
ATTTCCCCGGACGATTCGGCCGGCGTCACGTTGACCGTGAGCCGGTAGTCGAGGAATCCCAGCCCGGTCAGGTGCGCGACGATGCCGGGATGGGTCGCACGCGGCCAGCGCGTGAGCGCGAGGACGGCGTGATGACAGCCGTCCAAGACAAACCCACCTTCCGGCTGCCCGATGCCATCGGAGTGCCAGCACTGTTCCTGAATCGTCAGCGCGGGGTCGAAGCGATTCCCGCCGGCCGCTTCGGGCCGGTCGGCGAGGCCGGGGTTGAGAAAACCCGTCAGGAATGCGGCGTGGTCCGCGTCGTCCATCGGCCGGACCGCGGTCTCCGTGCCGAAGATCGCCCGCAGGGTGGTGGCGAATTCCTCGAACTGCGCCTGTAACTGGCATAGTAAACGTTCGTAGCGCGCCCGCAGGCTCGTCCGGGACGCGAGATTCCCGGAGTAGTCGGAGATTTCGATGGAGAGAAAAACCGCGAGCCGCTCCCGCCGGAGCTGGCGCGCCTGCATCCGCCGCCAGTAGCGCGTCGTCCGTTCGTTGCGCGCCCGGCGGACTTCGTCCTGGGCGATGCCCTCCGTCTGCTGCTGGTAGCGCCGCAGCTCGGTGCTGTAGTCCCAGTCGGGATGCCATTGCACCTGCAACCGCCGGCCGGACGTGACGAGCGCCAGCAGCGCCCGGATTTTTTCCTGAAACGCGTTCTTCCGCTCGTGACTGGCCCCCCGCAGATCGGGTGGCTCGATCCAAAACCCGCGGGCGGCGGTGGCCCCGCGCTCCAGTGAGCCGTAGAGCAGCAGGTTTTCCGCGAAAACCCCGTTGGGCGCATGGGCGTGCGGCTTCATTGATCGAGGAGCCCCCGTTGCGCGGCCCACTCCCGCGTGAAATCCCCGCGGCCCAGCTTTTGTTCGACCCAATCCCGGTCGTAGCCCGCAGGCTTGCCGTGCTTCAAGCCGACGGCCCACAACAGCGTGGCGGCGAGCGGCAGCGACGCCACGACCCCGGCGGTCACCCAGCCCACCCGGAGCAGAATCCCGAGCACCGCGCCGAGACCCAGCGCCACGACGACCGCGATAACGACGGGCAGGTAAAGATCGCCGTCCAAGCCGAACGCGCGCCCGCGCGAATCGTCCCCGGAATTGGTCTCGGTGTGCCGCAGTTCCATGTCAGAAGCGCGGGGTGATCACGGCGTCCTGCAGGCCGAAGATCGTGAACAGGGCGGCCATGATGCTGGCCGCGGCGGCGATGATGATGCCGGCGACAATTCCGGCTTTCCCGTCCGGGTCGCCCTTGGAAATGGCGTTGGCCCCGGACCAGATTTTGATGATGCCCCAGAAAAATCCGAACATGAAGAGCACCGCGAGCGCCAGGCCGAACCCGTCCTTCAGTTGCTGGATCTGGGCGAAAATCGCCCGGCCAAAAATCGCGGCCGGGGCGGTGATCGAGGCGAAACAAGGGAGCATGGCGAGACACTGGCATAGAATTTTAGAGCTTGTCAAGTTTTTCTATGCCATTACCTTTATTCCATGAGCACATCCCCGCTGGGCCGCCGGACCAGTTTCACGCTTTACGACGAAACGCGTCGCACGCTGACCGCGATGGAGCACGCCTTGAAAAAGCGCGGCCTCGACGTGGACCGGACCGATCTCATCCGGGCGCTCGTGCATTGCACGCCCGAGAAAGAAATCCTCGCGCGCGGCATCCTGCGCGATCAGGCGGAGCGCACGCCGGAAGCGAAGGCGATGGGCCTTGCGGTCGAGTTCGCACCGATCCGCATGAACCCGGACGACTATGCGAAGTTGGAGCGCGTGGCCGCGCAGCTGAAAAAAATGTCGATCAAGGCGAGCGTCGGCGTGCTCGTGCGCGGATTGGTGATGTCGGACCCGCCGATCGAACAACTGCTCGCGCAGCTGCGCGAGTATGCCCAGGAGCTGCCCGACGGCCGCGCGCTGCGGTGGCTGCGCAAGCCATGATCGACCCGGAGCGCCTCGCGCGACTGCGCGATCTTGAGCCGCATCTGCGCTCGCGCCTGCGTGGGCAGGATCACCTCCTGCCGCTGGCCGTGGCGGCGTTTCAACGCGGTGAGCTGGGACTCGCCTCGCCCGACCGTCCGCGTGGCTCGTTCCTTCTCGTCGGTCCGACCGGCACCGGCAAGACCGAGCTAGTCCTGCTCTGCGCGGATTTTCTCTTCGGTCCCGGGCACGTCTGCCGTTTTGATCTCTCGGAGTATGCGCGCGAGGACGCGGTGCAGCGGTTTTTGGGCGCAGATGCCGGCGACTGCGGCGCCTTCGGCCGGGCGATGCAGGGCCGCACGCAAGGGATCGTGCTCTTCGACGAAATCGAAAAGGCGCACGCGCGCCTGTGGGATTTGTTTTTGCAGGCCCTCGATCCGGGACACATCACGGTCGCGACTGGCGAGAAGATTTCCACCGCCGGATTCTATCTGGCGTTTTGCTCGAACATCGGCGGAGCGGAGGCGATGCGGATGGAGCAGTCCCGGTTCGCCAGCATCGAGCAGATGGTGCTGCGGCTGCTGGGCCACACTTTACGCGCGGAGTTCGTCGGACGGATCGAGGAGAAATGGGTGTTCGCGCGTCTCACGCCTGACGTGCAACGCGAAATCTGTGCGCTGCGCGTCGCTGACGAGACGGCGCGACTGCGCGGCCTCGGGTATGACCTGAAAGTTTCGCGCGAGGCGCTGGAGTTTCTCGTCAGGGAAGGATTTCACCCGCACCTGGGCGCGCGACCGTTGCGGCAGGCGGTCGAGCGGCATTTGCGAGATGCCGTGGTGCGGGAGCTTTTCGCGACCGGGGCAAGTCGGGGTTTAGTTGGCGTGAATTTTCAAGCGCGGAACCTCGTGATCCGATAGCAATCCACAATGTCCTACTTGCGCACGAAACACATTCGGGTCGCGACCTCGGCGTTGCGCGCCGCTCTGAAAGCTGCTTTTTCTCCTGACTGAAGTGCGGCCCCTAAAGCTAGGCAAACTCACCGAAAATGCCACAAAAACGCGAAAGTAAGAGAGGTCGTCCAAAAACCACCGGGCGGGCCCAAGCGGCCCATGACGGAGTTCCGGGCATCGATTACCCAATTCCCGCCTCTAAGAAGCCAACGCCCACAGCCATCTGTGAGTTCACCCTTCGAGCAACAATTCCAAAGACTCCGAGAGACCAATCTGCTCAGATAATGAGGATCTTGAAGGAAGAGTTTCCGAATTTCGGCATTAGTCTTACGATGAGCGAAGAGACGGTCGATGAATGCGAGCATGCAATATGTGTCACCTCCTCAAATGAGAAGCTAGATATTACAATAGATGACCCGCGATGGATCACATGCCGGAGGTTTGCCAATGCGCTTGCGAATGCGAGAGCACTAGCTCAACAACCAAAATTCTTTGACGGGCCACCCGACCCAATTGGCGGAAACCGTCCATGGATTTCACAGAAACGTCCGCCGCATCGGTGGTAACACACTGCTTGAAGCTCTCGGGCACGAACCATCAGAGCAAAAAATGACTTCAAGATCCAAGAATGAGCGCTGGGGGATGGATTCTTGCAGCTTTTCTTCGGCGCACCGCACAGGCTCTCGCGCTAACCAATATGGGACCAAGAATGTTCGCGATAGATTGGATGATCTTGCGCAGTCACTGCAGAAAGATGGGGAGCAATTGGCGCTCTCAATTTCGACCATCTTACGCAGATGACCCAAAACAAGACTGAACCCAACCAACAGTCGCTACAACCAACGGCTGCCGGGTCGTGGCTATCAAACGGTAGGGCGACAAAAAGATGACTCCGGATTCTCTACTCCGCTTAGTTCAATTGGATGTCGCGGTTCGCACTCGCGGCATCAATTCCGCGACACACGTAGCCGACTTGTGTTCGGCTATGACAGCAGAATTGAAAAAAAAGGGAAAGCACCCGAGTTGGCTAAAGCGCGCGAAGAAAGTAATGCGGGAAGTTGAAGCGCTCGGCTGGGCTCCAAAAGAAAAGAACTCCGCGCTCGGTCATTTCGAGACTTTCGACGACGGATCTTCTGTGTGGACCCTACCCAGCAATTGGAGGAAGAAGGAGGCCCGGGCGCGGTGATATTGAAGAAGAAGGGACCCAACCAACAGGCGTCAGAAACACCTTGAGCGAAACTTGCCGAGCCAGGACGCAATGCACCCAATACTAACGCCGTAACCTGATCTGACTCACCCGAACTGAGCCATCGCTAATAAGAGACTGGGCATCCAAGAAAGGACCCAGATGCCAAAAGGAAAAGGAAAACGACACACCCCGGAGCAGATCGTAGCGATCCTGCGCCGGGCGGAGAGCGGCGAGACGGCCGCGACCGTCTGCCGGGAAACGAACATCAGCGTGGCGACCTTCCATCGGTGGAAGAGCCAGTATGGCGGGATGGAGCTGAGTGAACTGCAGCAACTGCGGGGGCTGCGCGATGAGAACGCGCGGCTGAAGCGACTCGTCGCCGATCAGGCGCTGCATATCCAGGTGCTCAAAGAGGTGAACGGAAAAAAATGGTAAGCCCGTCGCAGAGACGCCGGGCGGCCAGCAGCGTGGTGAGCGCGAAGCGATGCACGGGGCGCCAGGCGTGTCGCTACCTCGGGCTCGGACGCTCGACGTGGCACTACACGCCGTTGCCGCCCACGCCACGGGCGGCGCAACTGGAGCGAGCGATCCTGCAACTCTCGCAGGCGCACCCGCGGTATGGTTACCGGCGAATCCACGCGATGCTGCCCCGCCAGAACCTGAAGTGTGCGTTGCGCACCGTGCAACGTGTGCGGCGCAGCGCGGGCTTGCAGATCACGGGTCCGGCGGTGCGGCCCAAGACGCCGCCGCGGCCGGAGGCGAAGCTCAAGTCCGAAGGCGTCAACGACGTGTGGTGCGTCGACGTCGTCTTCGACACCACGCAGCACGGCACGACCGTGAAGTTCCTGACGCTCCTGGATGAATTCAGTCACTACAACCTCGACATCGTGGCGAGCCGCCGGATGGGCGGCCGCGAAGTGGCGGCGGCCCTCCAGGCGGCGGTCGCGCTGCATGGACCGCCGCGCTATCTGCGCTGCGACAACGGCGCCGAGTTTATCGCCAAGTTTCTCCAAGCGTGGCTCAAAACGGCCGGGATCACGACCCGCTTCATCGAGCCGGCGAGTCCCTGGCAAAATGGCGTGAATGAATCGTTCAACGGCAAATTCAGAGACGAGTGCCTCAACCGCGAACTCCTCGCCAGTGTCTTCGAAGCGCAGTGCATCGCGCGGACTTTCCGCGACGACTACAACACGAGCCGGCCGCACAGCTCGATCCACTATCGCACGCCGGCGGATTATCGCACCGAACTTTTGCGCCAAGCTCCCGACTCCGGTCAGGCCCGCCAAGTCGGGCCTTCCCTCCGTCGGGAGCTTGCCATTGTTCCCAACCCCAACCACTCCCTCGGGAGTAACCAATAACCCGCTCGGTCTCTTATCGCAGGTGGTCCAAGAGTGTGAGTCCGGTCAAACCTACGATCACGAATCCTCTACCCGTGCTTTGATTGCCTTGAGAATCTTGAGGATGTTCCCATTTGTCATGGCGGCGTGCAACGTGCCTTCGCAATACCTGTCAGCACGGACAATGGCCGTCATCACCTTGAGCAGGGTCAGAAGGTTCAGACGGCTCACATCCCGCTTCAATAAGCGGTGAGCTCTGCCCCATTTGCCCCAGTCGAACGAAATCACTAGCTGCATCCGGTAAACGAGCTTCAAAAACTCCCGCTCTGTTCTTCCAAAAGAAAAATGCGGCATGATTAGAACCCCGCTCTGCTTTTTGGGATAGTGCCATTTCCCGAAACTTTGTTTCGCCTGAATCCGGGGGATAAATCTGAAGAGCGGTTTCCAGTCCTTGGGCGCCAAGGATGCGATATGGGACGGCAG
>JBEHXD010000359.1:0-5918 GCA_048498875.1 Verrucomicrobiota bacterium | reverse complement strand
CGCCCGCTACGCGCGCGCCGAAGGTTTCGCTGCGCTCGCGACGGGGCATTATGCCCGCCGGGTGGAAAATAAATTTAAGGTGGAGCGCGTTGACCCCACCGCGCCTCATCCGACCAACGCGTTGGGGTCGACGCGTTCCACCTACTCTCTTCTCGAAGGCCTCGATCCGAACAAGGATCAGTCCTATTTTCTCGCATTACTGTCGCAGGAGCAGCTTCGCTTCGCCCGTTTTCCCATCGGACATCTGACCAAACCTGAATTGCGTGCGGTCGCCGCCGACGCGAAACTGTCCACGGCCGCAAAAAAAGACAGCCAGGGCATCTGTTTTATCGGCCAGGTAAAAATGGCGGATTTTCTCACCGCCTATGTGCCCGAGCGGCCGGGACCGATCGTGCGGGCCACCGACGGCAAACTCCTCGGCGAACACCGTGGCCTGCACTATTACACCATCGGCCAGCGTCGCGGCATTCGCATCCCGTCGAACACGGACGACAAGGCCTATGTCGTCACCGGCAAACGCGCAGAAGATCACGCCTTGCTCGTGGCGTTTGACGGCCATGACGCTCCCGGATTGTGGACCAACGAATGCCAGGTTCACAGCCTGGGTTTTGTTGGAGAGCCGATCGAAACCCTGAGCCAGATCGAATGTCGGGTTCGCTACCGGGATCCGCGCGTGAAAATCGAATTCATTCCGGAAAAGCCGGCGAATGAAAATGGAGCTCTCGCGCGGATCAGGTTTGCCGAACCCCAACGCGCCCTTGCCCCCGGCCAGATCATGGCACTTTACGACGGCGAGCGGCTACTCGGCGGCGGCGTGTTTGCCTGAACGGTAGGGCGGATTATCCTTAATCCGCCGTTCAGGATGATCGCGGGAATTAGGGTTTTCGATGGTGACATAGCAGGTGAACGTTCGGCGGACTAAGGATAGTCCGCCCTACCATTCATCAGCCTGATGCTTCACCCGCGGCATCCATGAAAGTCAAAAATCTGATCCGGATGATCGTTTTGCAGTCCAAATCTCGCATGGTTATTTGGGCGTCCCGCCACCCGATTAACCGCCATGAAACCCTTAAGAAATAGCTGGAGTCACCACGGACGACCAAATCCACGCAATTTTTCGGTCTCGCTGCCTGCGGTGTTGTGCAGGCGTGATTCCGCGACCGGAAACCCGGCAACAGGTGCGATCAGGTCAACGCATCTGTTGTCTGAGTTTTTCCATCACCGTCTGTCGGCGTCATCTCGAGGCGCCGGCAGTTCCACGCACAACGCAACCGTAACGCTTTTTTGGAAAACCCGGACGCACTAAACCGGGGGAGCGAGCTTGCTCGCAAATTTTGCCGCAGTGGCGGTGAATAGCGGCACGGGTCTCACGACCCGTGTGGTTCGATTCCCGGCGAGCGCAAGCCCGCCGCTACTTTCACCCCGCAGCGGTTCGCGATTCGTTCGCGGATTTGCGAGCAAGCTCCCTCCCGCGGTTACCGGTTTCGTTCATGGGGTTCAAGAGACTATCTTTAAGCCTATGATTCCCGCTTTCTGTCATTCTGAGCGCAGCGAAGAATCCACGCGAACGCAGACAACATCACGTTCGTCGCCACGGATGCAGGAGCAGTCTGCTGGCTGATTTCGTTCCACTCAGAATGAAAACCTCGTTTTAAACCAATCCCCGGTTCTCAACCAGTCCGCTGCCGGTGGGAGATTTTTCCAATTTTTTCGCGCATTACCCCCGTTGCCTGTAAACAGGTCATGAAACAGCCTGGGGGCGGAACTAAGTACAGCCGGCGGCGGTTCATCCACTAGTATCATGCCCGACTCCCGCACCAGTCATCACCCATGAATCGCTCGCTCGTCTGTTGTATCGTCCCGTTTTTTTGCATCGCAACCTGCCTGACCACCCGGGCCCAGGTGCCGGCTTCGTTTCAAAGCCGTGGCGTGGGTGGCGGCGGCGCATTGTATTCGCCGTCCATCAATCCCGCCAACGACAGCGAGTACTTCGTGGCGTGCGATATGAGCGAACTTTTCCACACCACCGATTTTGGCAATTCCTACACCACGGTAAACTTCAGCCAAATCCAGGCCGGACATGAATCCGGAGTGAGATTCACCAGCAATCCGTCGATTGCCTACACTGTTTCCTATCCCGGCGGCAACAATGCGCAGCCGGCCAAAACCGTTAATGGCGGCGTTTCGTGGTCGATTCTCTCCGGGAATCCCCTGCCCGATGACGACGTCTACAGCATCTGGGCAGATTACAATAATCCCAATCGGGTGATCATTGCCGGTTACTCCGATCTTTATTTCTCCGCCAATGGCGGCACCAGTTTCACGCCGATCTCAATCACCGCGGACACCAGCAATGGCATTCTGGTTTGCGGCACGTTTTTTGATGGCAACACCATCTATCTCGGGACCAACGCGGGCCTGCTCATTTCCACCAACGGCGGCACTTCCTTCACGAACGCGGGCACGCCGGGAATCCCCGCCGGGGAATTGATGCTCTCGTTCACCGGCGCGAAAGTGGGAAACCAGCTGCGCTTCTTCTGCCTCACCGCCTCATCGTCTTATCCGGGAATCGACCTCGGTTCCGACTACTACGGGAACTTTCGCGGAATTTATTCGCTCGAAAACGGCACGGGAAACTGGACCCGCAAAACCACCGGCATCGATGCGGCCAACGACTTTCTCCTGTCGGTCGCCATGGCGGGAAATGACCTGAACACCGTTTACGCCGCCGGCGGTGGTTCCGCCGGCGTACCGGAGGTGTTCAAGTCCAGCGATGCGGGTGCTTCGTGGACCAACACGTTTCACACAACCAATAATCAAAACATCATCACCGGCTGGTCCGGCTCGGGCGGCGATCGCAGCTGGGGTTACGGCGAAGTGGTTTTCGGTCTGGCCGTGGCGCCCAATAATTCCGCGAAAGCCGTCATCACCGACTACGGATTTGTTCACCGAACCAGCAACGGCGGCTCCTCCTGGCAACAGGCCTACGTCAGCACTGCGGACCAACACGCGGCGGGTGTCACCGCCATCGCCGCGGGAAATTATCACAGCATCGGACTCGAAAATACCACGGTGTGGCAGGTGCTCTGGAGCGACGCCCAACATCTCTTCGCCGGTTTTTCCGACATCAAGGGAATCCGCAGCACGGACAGCGGAACCACATGGACGCTCGGCTACACCGGGCACAACGCCAACTCGATGTACCGGCTCGTGAAGCATCCGTCGACCAATGCGATCTACGCGGGCACTTCCGATATTCACGACCTGTACCAGAGTACCCGGCTCGCCGACAGCCCGCTCAATAATGCCGATGCCAATGGCAAAGTCATCGTTTCCACCGATCAGGGTGCAACCTGGCAAACGGTCCACAATTTCGGTCATCCGGTGTTCTGGGTGGCACTCGATCCGACCAACGCAAACCGGCTGTACGCGAGCGTGGTGCATTCCACCGCCGGAGGCATTTTTGTTTCAAATAATATTCAGAGCGGTGCGTCCTCGACCTGGGCAAAACTTTCCAATCCCCCGCGCACGGAAGGGCATCCCGCCACCGTCATCGTTTTAAACGACGGCAAGGTGCTCTGCACTTATTCCGGTCATCGGGCGACCGTCTTTACGGCGAGTTCCGGAGTTTTCCTCTATGATCCTGCCACGCAAGTCTGGTCGGATCTCTCCGATCCGGGCATGAAATACTGGACCAAGGACGTCGTCGTTGACCCCAGCGATTCCACTCAAAACACCTGGTACGTGTGCGTCTTCAGCGGCTGGGGTGGCCCGCCCAACGGACTCGGCGGCGTCTATCGAACGACCGACCGCGGCGCGCACTGGGCCAAAGTCAATTCACTCGATCGGGTCACCTCGATTACCTTCAGTCCGAACAATTCCAACGATGCCTTCCTGACGACCGAAACCGACGGTCTCTGGCACTCGAATAACGTTCACGCCTCCACCCCGGTTTTTTCGTTCGTGACCAATTACCCCTTCCGTCAGCCCGAGCGCGTCTTCTTCAATCCCTATAATTCAAACGAGATCTGGGTCACCAGCTTTGGCAATGGCCTGATGGTGGGAACGCTGGGCGGCAGCGGCGTCATTGCGCCGTTCAACGTCGTGATCACCGTCACCGTTCAATAGCGTCGTACCCACGGTCAATTGGCTTCCCGAGTTTTTCCCGTCGGTAGCGGAGCGACAGCAGCACGCATCCTCCTGTCGCTCCGCCCCGGGCGGCCCGTCCGCACGTTTGCCTGCATCACTCACCAGATTTCATTTACCTGCACAGTAAACGCCCGGTGAGGAGTCCATTCATGGACAAAAATGTTTTCCAGGAAGACGACCGCACAAAACCAACTGATCGGCTTTGAATTCTCATGACGCCGCAGTCTACGCGATTTCGCGAGGCGTGTGTTAATTGATAAAATCCGGAGGCGCCATTGAAACGCTCAATGGCGCGACATCTCAAACCGGGTCCCGCGTTACCTGACCAGTCAGCGCAACAGCTGGATATCCGGGAGATTCTGCGCCAGCTGGGCAAAATCAGGAAAAGCTTCCATCGCGGAAATCACCACCGGGAGAGGTTCGCTCCAGATTTCCGGCAGGTCGCGTTCCTGCGGATCACGAACCCGAAACGCCAGCGCCTCATGGGGTGGATTGAACTCCGCCGTAACGCCGGGCTTGTTGCCGCGCGCGTCGAGTCGATACCAGCCGTGAACCGGCAGATAAACCGCATTCAGCCCATGCAGACAGTACGGAGCACCGGCATCATTAAAGGATAAGCGCTGATAACAAAACCCGGCGGGAATCCCGTTCGCGCGCAACAACGCGGCGAGGAGATGACTCTTGGCGTAGCAATATCCCGTTCCGTGCAGCAACACGTCCGATGCCTTGATCGTCACCGGATTTCGCTTAAAATCCCAGCTGTGCTGGATCTGATCGCGGACAAACTCGAAGCAGCTGCGGATCACGTCATCTCCCGATCGCCGCGCCGCAAGCTCGAGGGCTTTGGCCGCCACGAGCGGATGATCAAAATCGATGTGATGACTGCTTTGCAGAAATGCCTTCATGAAATCGCCTGGATCGAGACCGATCGAAAAACAAAAACAACGCGACCGGAATATTCCGGATTACTGCAGTAATTTTTCCATGATTGCATTCGGCAATTCCACGCCCCGGATGTTCACAATCTGATGTTTTGTAATTCTGAAATGTTGCCTGAGAAAAAATGGCTGGGCCGTGACACTCGCCTGGGTGTGAACCCGGGACAGTTTATTTGTACGCATCGTGCGTTCCGCCGTGGCATAGAGCGCTGAAGCAATACCGTTTCGCTGAAACGCGTGGTGCACATAGAGGAAATCGAGGTAACCCGTGGCATCCCAGGAACAGAACCCAACGATCATCCCGTCCTTTTCTGCGATGACGATCTCCTCCTCGTCCAAACGCTGCTTCCAACAGCTGAGATCGATCTCCGCCGGCGCCCACGCCTCGACCTGCTGCTGTGTGTAGTCACGACGATTTATCACGTGAACGGTGTCGTGAAAAAGCCGCGCCAAATGCGGTAAATCCTCCAGTCTGTATGCACGCAGTTTCATGGTCGTTCCTACCCAAAGAAAAAGGCGCCCCGCTTTCGCGGGACGCCTTTGAAGTTTTCAGAATTGGCGACGGATCGCTTATTCTTTCTTGGAGGCCTCGTCGAAGATGTCGCCGAGGTTCGTGAGATCGGATCCGCCGGTGTTCTTCGTGAACTGGTCGTAGGTCGCGGTCTCTTGAGCGAGCTGTTCGGCCGAGTAATTCGCAGCCTTGATGCTGAGACCAATGCGGCGCTGTTCGCGGTCGATCTTGATGACGCGAGCCTGAACTTCCTGGCCGGGCTTCAAGACGTCCTTCACCTTGTCGACGCGGTCTTCCTGGATCTGGCTGATGTGCACGAG
>JBEHXD010000358.1:0-5929 GCA_048498875.1 Verrucomicrobiota bacterium | reverse complement strand
TACGTGATGTCACCACCGCGATTGGATTGGGTGACGGTGATGTGCCGGTGTTCGAGTTCCTCCCGGCTCCAGATCAAATGGTCGGCCGAGTCCTTGCGGACTCCGAGGGTGTAAACGGGATCGTGCTCGGTGAAAACCAGCGTGTCGCCGATGGCGCCTTGGTTGCGCTCCGACACGAGGGCATCCTGCCGCTTCCAGGCGGTTTCATAATCAGTGCGGCCCCAGTCGATAATCTGGCAGGTGGTCGTGGCAGGTTCCATGGATCGGATGAGCTTAACCTGTCTGAAATAAACCCAGGCACAAATAGTTTTGGGACCGGTCATCTGATTTGGTTTCAGTCATTAAAATCCCATTTCCCATGAGCATCTTCCGGACATTTGGCCTTTTGCTTTTGATCTCAAGCGGGTTGATCACTGTTGCGGCGGCCCAGGAACAAAAAACCGCGACCTGGCTGATGGTGAATGTGCAGGCACAGGAGGCGCTGTTTGTCACCGATCCGAATGAACGGACGCATCTGGCCGCTGACGGTTGGAAAATAAGCGCGGAGGCGAATCTTCTCAGCAATGCCCAACCACAAACCGTGGCAGTGCGACGATTCTCCAAGACCTCGGTCACGGTAGTGGATCGTTTTTTTGCTGTCGATGACGACCAATCCGCGACGCTCAAACGAGCCGGATACGTGGAGGAAGGCACCCTCGGCCAGGTGGCGCTCACCCAGTTGTCTCCGGACATGCTTCCTGTTTATCACTATGTCAGGGACACGCGTAATCTCTGGCTGATCGACCCCGCCGATCGGACCTGGGCGGAAAAGAATGGGTGGAAGCCGAAAGGGGTGGCTTTCTGGGTTTGGCCCAAGGCTTAGTGACCGGCTTGGGTCCGGTTGGGCGAAGCTAAAACGGGCGATTTCACCGCGATAATTTCACGTTGCTCCGCGGGCTTTGCTCTCCAAGCCTGCCCCGTTCCATGAGCGACATTCCCCAGGATATTTCCCACGACCAGTATGCGGTCCGGCTGAAGAAGCTGCAGGACCTGCGCGCGGGCGGCTTTGATCCTTTTCGAGCCAATGCCACGCAGACGCACTTTTCGCAGGAGGCGAAAGCGCTTTATGTCGAGGGGCAGGACTATGCAGTGTCCGTCGGGGTTGCCGGTCGCCTGGTGACTTTTCGCGTGCAGGGCGGCAGCTCGTTCGTGAAAATCCAAGACCAGCAGGGTCCCATCCAACTCTATTTTCGCAAGGATGTGCTCGGGGAGGAACGCTACGGCGTTTTCAAGAAATCGCTCGATTTGGGTGATATCATCGGCGTCACCGGAGCCCTCTTCAAAACCAAGACCGGGGAGATCACCGTGCGCGTGGATGCCTTCACACTGGTGTCTAAGGCGCTGCGTCCGCTCCCGGAAAAATGGCATGGCCTGACCGATTCCGAGCAGGTTTACCGGCAGCGCTATCTCGATCTGATTGTGAATGCCGAATCGCGTGCGCGCCTCATGCTGCGCAGCCGGATTGTGGCGAGCATCCGCCAGACGCTCGCGAACCGGAAATTCATCGAAGTGGAAACACCCGTGCTCGAAGGCGTCGCGGGTGGCGCGGCGGCCCGGCCTTTCGTGACGCATCACAATGCGCTCGGCTCGGATTTTTTCCTGCGTATCGCGCTCGAACTGCGGCTGAAGCGCCTGCTGGTCGGCGGTTATGACCGAGTGTTTGAAATCGGGCGGATTTTCCGCAACGAAGGCGTTTCCCGAAAGCACAATCCCGAGTTCACGATGCTCGAGGTTTATCAGGCCTACAGCGATTTCCAAGGAATGATGGAACTGGTGAAGGCGATCTTCACCGACATCTGCCGTGACGTGATCGGGACGTTCGAGATCAAGCACGCCGCGAGCGGCCAGATGATCAATTTTGCCGGCGACTGGCGCACGGCGCGCTACTTCGACCTGATCGACGAAGCGGTGGGTTTCAAACTGAGCGAGCTGCGCAGCGCGCCGGACTACAAGGCAAGGGCGACGGAAGCGGCCCAAAAGCTCGGGCTGGAAATTCATTCCGGTTGGGAAACCTTTGAAGTCGTGAATGAGATTTTCTCGAAGAAGATCGAGCCGACGCTGATTCAGCCGACGTTTGTCACGCACCTGCCGAAGGAACTGTGTCCACTCGCCAAGCTCAACCAGCAGGATCCCGGGCTCATCGATGTGTTCGAACTGTGCATCGGCGGCATGGAAGTGGCGCCGGCTTATTCGGAGCAAAACGACCCGTTCATCCAGCGCGAAATGTTCGAGAAGCAGGTGGGTGAGGAACAGCAGAAGATGGACACGGATTTCCTGCTCGCGCTCGAGCACGGCATGCCGCCCGCCGGAGGCATGGGTGTCGGCATCGACCGCCTTTGCATCCTGCTCACGGGAGCGGAAAGCATTCGCGACGTGATTCTTTTCCCGTCGCTGCGACAGACCGAGGCGAAATGACCGGTGCGCGGATGACGAAATAACCCTGTCCACGCTTCGCGTTATTCGTCATTCGTTTCTCTTTCGATGCCCTGGCCATTCTACCTCGCGCTCAAGCAACTTTTTCCCTCAGGGCGCGTGTCGTTTTTCACGATCATCGCGGCGGTGGGAATCATGCTGGGAGTAACGATCATGCTCATGGTCACAAGCATCATGGGCGGATTTGGTTACCAGATTGGCCGGATGATCGTCGATACGCAGGGGGAAATTCAAATCACCGCATCCCGGCCCATCGACAACACCAATGCGGCCCAGATCGAGAAGGCACTCGCGTCGGTCCCGGAAGTTGAAGCCGCCGCGCCGTACGCGGCCGGCAAGGTGATGCTCGAGTACGAGAAGCGGGCGGACGTCCCCACCATTCAGGGCTTTTCCTTCGAGCAGATGAAGAAGGTGCTGCCGATCGAGAAGTACATCGTTTCCGGTTCAGCCGATGATTTGGATGATGATTCGGTGATCTTGAGCTACCTGCTCGCCCGTTCGCTGGGAGTGCAGGTGGGCAGCACAATCAGCGTGTACTCGCCGCTGATGATGGAGCGGATCAATTCAAACGAAATTCTATATCCGCGCGAAGTGAAGGTGGTCGGAATTTTTCAGATCGGACATCAGCAACTCGACAGTTCGACCGCGCTGTGTTCGCTGCGCCTGATGCAGGATCTCTACGGGCTAGAGCACCGGGTGCATGGCTACAATGTCCGGCTCAAAGCAGGGGCGGACGTGGAAAAAGTGGCGGTCAAGCTCGACCAGGTTCTGCCGCTGGGCGCGCATGCCTCGACGTGGTTTGAAACCAATGCGGAGTTTCAGTCCATCGTCACCTTCGAGCGGAACATGATTTTTTTCCTGATGACGTTCATCATCCTCGTCGCGGCGTTTTCGATCATGAGTTCGCTCCTCATCGCCGTGATGCGGAAGACCCGCGAGATTGGCCTGCTCGGGGCCATGGGTGGTTGCTCCCGTGATGTGGCCCTCTGCTTTTGTGCGCAGGGCTTGCTGCTTGGGGTGGCGGGCACGGGGCTCGGGCTGGCCCTGGGTTTCACGATGCTGCATTACCGGGATAATATCGTGCACTTCATTGCCCGGCTCAGCGTGGGCGAGGAAACGTTCGTGAAATTCTATCAGTTCAGTTCGCTGCCGGCGCATACGGTGACGAAGGATGTGATCATCATCGTGCTTTTCTCCATCGGCGCCTCGACTCTGGCGGGCTTGCTGCCCGCCTGGCGCGCCTCGCGTCTGAAACCCGTGGAGGCCCTGCGCAGTGAGTGATTCCTTTCCCATGACCGTGCTGCGGGCTTCCGGTTTGCGCAAAAATTACCCGAGCGGCGAGCGTACCCTCGAAGTACTTCAGGGCGTCGATTTCACCGTTCTGCCCGGGGAGAGCGTGGGCATTCGCGGGGAGTCCGGCTCCGGGAAGAGCACGCTGTTGAACATTCTGGCCGGACTCGACCGGCCGGACGCGGGCGAACTTTTTTGGGGCGGCGAGGCCGCGCATCAACTCGATCTGGATCAGCTGACGCAGAGGCGCGGACGCTTTCTGGGCATGGTGTTTCAGTCGTACTACCTCATCCCCGAGATCGATGCGCGGGCGAATGTGGTGATGGGCGCCCGCATCGTGGGAAGCATCGGGGCGGCCGAGCGCGAGCGGGCAGCGCTGCTCCTGAAGCGCGTCGGCCTGGGCGAACGCGGGCATCATTTGCCGAATCAACTTTCCGGCGGCGAACGCCAGCGGGTGGCGGTGGCGCGGGCCTTGATGAATCGCCCGAAGCTCATTCTTGCCGATGAGCCGACCGGCAATCTCGACGAACGAACCGGCGACGAGGTGATCAATCTGTTGCTCGAGGTCTGCGCCGAGGAGAGAACCGCTTTGGTCCTCGTGACGCACAATCCCGCGCACGCGAAGAAAACCGCGCGGCAACAGTTTTTGCAGAACGGGAAGTTTGTCTGAGCAAGCCCGTTTCTAATATCCCCGGTTCAAGGGTGGTTTGTCATTCTGAACGAAGTGAAGAATCCACACGGGCGACTATGATATCATTTTCGAGCACATGGATTCTTCGCTGCGCTCAGAATGACTGTAGCGAAAATTTTTATTTTTCCACGGCTGCAAACTGGCGGCGAATGGCCGGGCGTTTCGCCATGGCTTCGTCGAGATTTTCAGTCCGTTTCTTTCTGAATTTATGTGGGCGGGGTGTCCTCACCCCGCGGGTTTATCACGTCGATCATTACGCCTCGCAGGGTGAGGGCACCCTGCCTACACACTACAAACGGAAGGAAAATGTCGGACTGAAACCCGCTCAGTGATACAGCCAGTACTTTTGACTCTGGGCTTGGAAGACGTCCGCCTGGGTCCGCCAGAGGCTGAGCCAGCGGTCGATATCGATCTTCCCGCCCTTGGCGACGAGGTCGTTCAGGAAGGCTTCGGATCCGATATGGATTAGAAAAGTCCGTCGCATCGCCGGCGACATGGCGGCGAACGGATTTTTCCGTTCGAGCTGACAGGTGAGTTTCATCAGCCGGAAATTGAGCTCGGTTGGCCGCCAGGCACCGCGGTCGGCGATGGAAATTAAAAATCCCGTGGTCGGGGGTTGGCCGGGTTTTGTGGAGGGAACGACCGTGCGCGTGAATCCCACGCCGGGCACCTGCAGGGCTCGCAGGCTGCGTTCGAGCGCGTCGGGCTTCAGCGCCGGATGGCTCAACCCACGGAAAATGTAGCGGCTGCCGATGCCGTTGCGAAATCCGCCGATCATGCAGCCGAGTCCGGTCATGGGATAGGCCTCGCACGTTTCCACGTCGGGAATATGCGTCGAGGTGGGGATGAATTTCAGCCCGGTGTCCTCCCACAACATCGTCCGTCGCCATCCCTGCATGGGAATGACTTTGAGTCTGCCAGCGGCGCGGGCCGGCGAGGAAATCGACAAACCGCCGGGGGGCGGAAGGCTTTTGGCCATCAGCGCGAGTTCGCCCATGGTGAGGCCGTGGACGTAGGGCATGCGAAAGCGGCCTACGTCGCTCATCCACTCCACGTCCATGGGTGGACCATCGACTTTCATGCCGCCCAGGGGATTGGGCCGGTCGAGGACAATGACTTCCTTGCCATTCACGAAACAGGCTTCCATCGCTGACTTCATCGCGCCGGTAAACGTATAGCTGCGCGTGCCGATGTCCTGCAAATCGATCACCAGGGTGTCGATGTTCTTCAACTGGGCCCGGGTCGGAACAAAGTTTTTGGTTTTATCGTTATAGAGTGAATACACGGGCAATCCTGTGCGCCGGTCGATCTGGTCCGGGAAGGGCGTGGCGGCCGGATGGTCGTTATACAACCCGTGTTCGACGGCGTAGAGTGCGACCAGTTTCACGCCGGGGGCGCGACGCAGCACCTCGATGGTGCTCACGCCGAAACGATTCACTCCGGCCGGATGCGTCAGCAGGCCGATGCGCTTGCCCT
>JBEHXD010000357.1:0-5933 GCA_048498875.1 Verrucomicrobiota bacterium | reverse complement strand
TTCACTCCGCCGAGTTGTTCGGATGGCTGCGATTTGAATGCTCCTTCGTAATGGGCGATGAGTAGCCGTCCTTCCGGCGTGTTCTGCTCCTCCAAGAGGGCCATCACCTCTTTCATGGCGGTGTCCGACGTGAGCATGGCGTAAGCGCTGCGTAGCGTCACGGACACGCCCGCTGTCGCGAGAACCTGAAACGCAAACTCGATTTGCACCTGCGCCTGCATCCGAAAAAAACTCTGGTCGGAGCGTTGGCCGAGCGACGCCGCCACATCGCAAACGATCTTGGCTTTTGCCGAGTAGGGCAGATGCGAGTTATCCAGAAAATTGAAGGTGTGGGCCGGTGTCCAATCGGCCCTCGCGTCGGCGGGGCGCACCTGGAGGAGAATCAAATCCCGCTCGCGCCCGAGTTGCCGGAACATCGGCAGAAGGGTTTCCCAATAGAGGCCCTTGTCATCCACGCAGACCCCGCCCCACGTCGGACAATTTTGCGAAACCTGCCAGAGCATCCGATTGATTGCCCCGGTTGTTTTGCCGGTGCCGATTTGGCCAGTGATGAGCCAGCCCCGGCAAAAATCTTCCAACGACCAACCAAAGCCGCCGAGCCGCAGCATCGCTGGCGAAGCGGATCGCCGCGAAGTGCTGGCCGCACAATAAATCTGCCAGAGCGACAAAACCGCGAATCCGCCCGCGAGAGCCCGCACCACGCCCGCGTGTGGCCAGAGCGCCAACGCGGCCCAAGCACTGCCCACAGCGAGAATCAAATTCCCAAACATAAGTGGGCATGGTGCCCCAACGATAGATTCCCGAACGGCTTTTCAGAGCCGGACAGAACAATGCTTTTCTAGGACGGTTCGCGGATTTTATGATGTTCGCAGGTGCGAAAGCCTTAATGCTGGGAAGCGCCGCGTATTTCCGTGGGCGTTGTTGATCGACCTTCAACCGGAGAATTCAAATTCGTCACTTCAACGCTGCGCGTCGGGCTCACCTTTGACAAAAGGTGGATAGATACCAACGCCTGGCTCAACGTTACGGTGAACCACCTCGGCTTGGCGCGGCTGGCTGTGTCAGCTCGGTTTCGTCTCCTCGATAACCGAGGCGCCCGCGCGTAAGCCAGATGATGATGATGGCGACAATCGGCCAGAGAATCCAGTCACCGATCGCGCGGCCCGGCAACGATGCTCCGGTCACAGGGAAAAGTTGAGCTTCCAGATCATGCGTCGCATTGGTCGAGGCGTGCCAAAGGGTCACTGGGAGGAGGCTTCCGCGGGTGTTGTTGAAAATCCAGGTGCCCAAAATGGCGTAGAGATTAAAGATAAGAAGCATTCGAATGAGATGGAGACTGACCGCGAGGGCGCCTTGGGCATAATACGGGTTTCCCGGCCAAAGAATCGACGGCAGATGCCACGCTTCCCACAGGACGCCAAGAATGCAGCTACCCCAAAGGGGACCATAACGCCCTTGCAGGTGAGGCACGGCGAATCCGCGCCAACCTCCTTCTTCGCCTGCGTTGATAATCAAATAGGGAACAAGGGAGAGCGGAAAAGTTATCAAGTGAATGAGAACAATTCTCGTGGAGTGGACGGGCAGCGCGAACAGCTCGGTTGGTCGCGTCATGAGATTCTGGCAAAGGAACAGCGCCGGGGCACATAGCAGCGCGATCACATACCATTTCCATCCGACGCGCCAGCGCGTCCAGCGTGAGCGCCATTCGCTCATTCCGGGCTGACCATAACACGCGCCGGTGATCATGACGCCCGCGAGCAAAGGGCCGTAACTGCCCAGGATCACATATAAGGTGAAGGGCGCCGTTGATAGTTCTGACGGGACGAGCGGAGTAAGTAGAATACCGAGCACGGCGCCGGGTAGCACAAGGTGCGAATAATGAGCCCCCCACGTCAGTCCGAATGCGAGAATGAAGAAGCAAATCAGTGGGTGACGGCGCACGATGGAGGCGATTCTTTTCACGGGCAGGTTGCGGTCAGGTTTTTATGCCATCACTCACGAGAGGACACAGCACGATCAGTCGTAGTGCTCGGCGGACGCGGTGATCGGGCTGCGGGAGCAGGTGAGTCCGGTTCCCAAATTCCGCCCGCGTATGCGATCGTCACTTGACTTAACCCTTGGCGGCGGACCCCAGTGAAAGACACGGGGTGGGACTCACCGGGTCTCAACGCATCTTCCAAGATGTGTCGAAGCTCCGCCGCCGGCACGTCGCTGACTGGCCTGCCGTCAATGGACACGAGGCGATCTCCGATGCGAAAACCCATCTTGTATCGCGTCGGGCTGACCCAATTAATGACGACCTCTTGCGCCCGGTGTGTCTCCTCAGAGTAGCTGACGCGATATTCGACTTCTCTCCTTTCCACCTTGAGTGGCGGCAATCTGACCAAGTTGGGATCCTCGATGGAAGATAGGTCAGGGGCGGAAGGTAATTTCCCAAGCTTCGGCAAAGCTCCGTTGGTAACCGAGGTCGCGGGCATTTGCGGCGCCGTGAAATCGATTTCCTGAAGCGCCGGAAGGCTATGACTCTGGCATCCTGCAACCAAAAGCGCGGCGGCGGCGATGAAACGTGGGCGAATCATTTGGAGTCCGGCTTTGTTCCGTTCTGCTTTCTGAGCGCGTCTGGGATTCCGGCCAAGTCGCTGGGAAACACCCACTGCCAGCCCTCGGGAGATCGATGGAACTCGAATTGCTGGTTGGCGATCTCGCCTCGACTTAGTCGCAGAACGGCGCGGATCGCAACGTTGTCGGCGTCGATCTGGTATTGTTCCGTCTGTTGCAGATTGGCGATCTGTGCGGTCATGGCGCCGAAGTAAAAGGCCACGAGTTGTTCCGGCGTTGTGATGCCTTGTTTCGTCCGCTCGTCCTCCGGCACTTCGGCGAAGAGAGCCTCGACCTTTTTCCTCACCTCGGGAGTGAACACGAAGAGCCGGCTGAGCATCGCGACATCAACGTTTTCTTTCGCCCAAATCAGCGATTCCAATGCGGTGGAAGGCGTGGCGTTGCCGACGTTGTGCAGTGAATCCACCGCGCGCATCGGCTCGGGCCGTAGCGCGGGTGCGGCTGACACCTCTTTGGTGGCCAGCGACGCCTTGAGGGCATCCCTCTCGCCGCGCAGTCGCACGTTTTCCGCGTGTTCGGCGCGCAGTCCCTCCAGCTCGGCTTGCGTCGCTTGATTTTCGGCGCGAAGGAGGACGATCTGTTGGTTTTCTCGTTGCAGCGCCGCAATCTCTTCGCCCAGCCTGGCGCCCGCGCGATGTTGGAATGTGATGGTCGTGACGCCCGCGACGATGAGCGCAGCGACCACCATAAGTTGGGTTTTTCCGATGGCCATAAGATGAACAAACACCGCCCCGCCACCGGCACTCGTGGCCGTCAGCGCGCCCTGCGCGATCGTTCCGAGGAGTCCGGTGGGCGCGGCGACGACCGCATTGTTTTGCAGCATCGTCGCCAGCGCGACCGAAGTGGAAGTGATGCCGCGCTTCGTCAGGCTGGTGCGCATTTTGTCGAGCGCTCGCTCAACTCTTTTCTGGACCGCCTCCTCGCTGAGTCGAAGCGTCGCTCCGATTTCACGAAAAGGCTGTTGTTGATAGAAACGGAGCAAAAGCGCGTCACGATCCACCGTTCCGAGTTCCTGGACGACCTCATTGAGGACGGGTTTCAACTGCTCCCAGTCAACGGGGGACTGCGACGATTTTGAATGATCATGCATGACGGAGGCCTGCTGTTCACGCCTTTGGCGACGTTGTTCGGACCGCTTCAGATTGGCTGCGGCGTGGTGGGCGCTGATGTGCAGCCAGCCGACCAGAGTCTTGCGTTGGTGGAGTCCGGAAGCCTTCCGGGCCAGCGCGGTAAAAACCTCCTGCGTGATGTCCTGGGCTCGCGCAAAGTCGCCGCGCGCTTCCCGCATGGCGACCGAGAACACGAAGTCGAGGTGGCGCCGCACGAGTTCGGTAAAGGCGTCCTCGGAGCGTTCCTCAGCATAGCGGCGGAGTAATGTGGAATCATCTGTCACGATGTTTTACCTTACCTGCCGCTGCCGCCAAAAGCCGACAGGAAATCTTCGCCAGTCGCTCAGGCGGTGCCAGAAATGGCCCTTTCTGGCCCGAATCCGTGATCGACGACCTGTGCAAACGATCGGGTTTTCTAAATCGCTGGTCGAAGTCGCCAACCGCCGACCGCCAACCTTACTTAGTTCCGTGCTTCTCCGCGAAACCACCCACTTTCTCGATGGCGGTTTCGAGGTTTTTGGCCGCTAGGTCGTAGGCCCCTTGCGCTTGCATTGTGGCCAGTTGCTGTGGGCTCAGAATCTCGGCCGCCCTAGACACGGCTTGCCCCCAATCAATTCGGTCCGGTCTCGCTCGCCCACCGTCGGCGAACCCCGGCACCGTGCCGGCGAGGATTTGGGTCAACTGCTGCGACTGGGCGACCGTCAACGGTGCGCCAACTGCGACGAGCGTCACGCCGAGCGCATCCACGGTATCGCGAACCGGCAGCATGCGTTCATATTGTTGCAGTTGATGGAGCCCTTCAGCGCCGATGATCGCGGAGGCCGCTTGTCGAAATTCCGCCTCGTTCTGCTGGAGCAACGCTGCTGCAGCCCGCGTTTCTGGCGTCGTAGCCTGCAGCGGATCGCTCACCGCGGACAAAAGAAAATTCTGCCGCTGAAAGGCACTGCCCCCACCATACCAATTTCTGGGGTCCAAGGCGGCAGGAACCGTGGCCACCGTGTCAAAAAACATTTCCTCCCGTCGCATCATGAGATCCTCGAATTGCTTCGTCTGATCGCGGGAGAGCCCCAGCTCCGCGAGCAACGGGCCATAGAGGAACGGGAGATTCGCGCGTCTTGCCTTGAAATACTCAGCCTGGAGCTTGGGGTCCGCCGTCAGCGTGGACAGGGGATTGGGATGCACCGGGGGCTGCGTTGGTGACTCGGAGGTCGCGGATAGTGAAGGATCCGCATTCGTCACGGCACCGACGGCTGATTTTTTCGCGATCGCCAGACGCGCTTCCCACCCACGCGCTTGGTTCGAAAGCGCCTCGTGGCGCGCCAGAGCCTCCTCTCTTGCGGTCTCGGCGAGCCGCCGCCAAGCCGTGGACCAAATCGTGAGGGTGACTACCACCACGAGAACCAAAACACTGATCAACAGGTTTCGACGTCGGAGTGACATGGCATTCAGCGGCTCGGCGCGGGCGTGATCGGTGCGGTTTGTGCCGTCCGAATTGCGTGCGCCCACGATACGTTAAATTGCGCTTGTTGAATGGCGCCACCGAGCGCCGCCTGTTGACGTTCGCTTAGGATACTTTTGGCCTGCTGCTCCACTTGTTGCCAATCGACTCTTCGGATGTTTACGTCGCCACCGGAAGTGAAACTCGCACTGGCGTTCGCGATGATTTGCGCAACGCGGTCGCCTTCGTCCGGCGTCATCGGTTCACCGTCTGCGAACGACGCGCGCCCAACCAAATTGGCAAACCGCCGCGCATCGAAGGTGCGGGAAAACTCACGGTATTGATCAAAACCTTCTGGCCCTAGCAGCGCCCGAAGACGCGCCTCCGCCTCGGCGGCTGTCAGGGGATTGTCAGCGGTCGAAAACGTATACGGCTCGATGCCGTGCAAATCCTCGCCGGCGGGTTCGACCGTGTTCAACGCGATCTCAAGAAACCTATCGATTTGGCCCGGTGACAACTTGAGTGCCGAAAACAACGGTTGAAACGAAGCTCGGATTCCTGCGCTGGCCCAATCGATCTGCGCACGCCGGATTTCCGGATGAATCGCTTCCAGTTTCCGGCCGGCCTCGAGCGGATCCTCTTGGGGCATCGGTGGGAGCGGCGCTGGAGCGATCGCGGACCCCGGCGATGCATTCGTCGCGCCGGAACTCACCGCCGCACTTGGGCTCGAGGCGGAAGATTGCGCCGCGTTGTCTGCCGACCGTTGA
>JBEHXD010000356.1:0-5947 GCA_048498875.1 Verrucomicrobiota bacterium | reverse complement strand
AACCAATCGAGATGCAACGACCTTTCACGCTTCGTGTCGCGATCGTCTCGTTTTTGGCGGGTTGCCTTTTGCTTCTGGCCAGCGGTTGCTCGCCTCAGTCCGCGCCCCCGACTGCGACGGCGTCGGCCGCCGACACAAAAGCGGCCGCCGAAAAATACCTGACTTACCTTCATCCGCAACCGATCGGCGCTCCCCTCGGGCAGCCTCCGTGGATCGCCCACGTGACCACGGTTGACCTGGATCGGGACGGACTGCTCGACATTCTTTACTGCGAGGCGAAGGAAAACAAGGTGGTCTGGCTGCGACAAACCGCTCCCGGTGCTTTTGAGGAAATCGTGCTGGCCACCAACATTTCCTCTCCCGTGCATGTCGAGGCCGCGGACATGAACGGCGATGGCAACCTCGACTTGATCGTCTCAAGCATGGGCGTGCTTTTCCCGGACAACGACCAGATCGGTTCGGTGGTTATTCTCGAGAACGGCGGCCACCAACATTTCACGCCGCATGTGGTGCTCGAAAACACCTGCCGCGTCACCGACGCGCGCGCCGCGGATCTTAACGGCGACGGCCGCATGGATCTTGCCCTCGCCCAGTTTGGCTACGACCAGGGCCAGGTCAGCTGGCTTGAGCAAACGGGGCCGTGGCAATTCCGCCGCCATGTTCTGCTCGATCTTTCCGGATGCATCAACGTCTGCATCGCGGATTTCAACGGCGATCATAAGCCGGACATCGTCGCATTGCTCTCGCAGCAGTGGGAAGAGGTTTACTACTTTGAAAATCTCGGCGGTGGCGAATTCTCCAAGAAACGCATCTGGGGTTCGACCAACGAGGACTACGGCAGCAGCGGCATCAGCGTGTGCGACCTCGATCGCGACGGTCGCCCCGACATTCTTTATAGCAACGGCGACGGTTTCGGGCCTGCGGCGACACCAGGTCCGCGTCCATGGCACGGTCTCCAATGGCTGGAAAACGTGGGCAACGGCAATTTCCGCTATCATCGAATCGGCAATTTGCCGGGCGCTTACAGCCCCATCGGAGTGGACCTCGATGGCGATGGGGCCATGGACATCCTGGCAGTCTCGGCCTACGCGGACTCTTCCAACAAAAACCGGAACGTCACTTCCCTGATGTGGTTTCGCAACGACGGGAAAATGAATTTTGAAGCCCGCCCCCTTGCGAAGGATCCCAAGGACCAGATCACCCTGGCCGTGGGCGATTTTGATCACAGCGGGAAACCCACGCTCGTGACCGGCGGATTCTATATTTATCCGCCCTACGACGCGATGGGCCGGATCACGCTTTGGCGGCTCTCTGCTCCATGAAGGCGAAAGCAAAACTGATTCTGTCAGTTACCCTGGTGCTGGCCGCGACCGCGGGCGGGCTTTGGTGGCATTGGTCAGGAACGCGACTGGCCGTGGTGCAGGAAACCCGGCCCGCGTTGCCCAATTTATCCGCAACCGCGGAGATTTTGCGCACCCGCATGGCCGAGGCCGACGCCCGGACCAGCAGCCGGGCCGGCGCCGCGCGGGGCCTCGCGGAACTCAGCCAGTTGTTGCACGCCAATGGATTTCTCGAGGAAGCCAAACAATGCTACATCGGACTCGAACGCATCGAGCCCAATGAGCCCCGTTGGCTCCATCGCCACGCCACCATCCTCGCCGGTTACGGGGATATGGAGACGGCGGTGGGCCTCTGGCAGCGGGTGATCACGCTCGCACCAAGTTATCTCCCCGCCCGGCTCCGGCTGGGCGATTGTCTCTTGAAATCCAACCGCCCCGACGAGGCGAGTGCGGCATTTTCCGAGGTGTTGAAACAGGACAACACCAATTCGTACGCGTTGCTGGGTTTGGCGCGAATCGATCTGGAAGCCGGCCGGCTGGAGCCAGCCAGGGAAAAGCTCGAGAAGGTCGTGACTCAGACCAATTATCAACTCGGGTATGATCTGATCGTGAACCTCTACGAGCGCCTCGGCCAAAAAGATCAGGCGCACGCCATCCGCGGCTTTACCAGAGCCTCCGGCGCGTACCGTGATTTTCCGGACCCGTGGATGAGTGAACTGATCGAGGTCTGTTTTGACCCGTACCGGTTGGCCGTTGCCGCGGGCTTTGCCAAAGCGCCGGACGAAACCATTCGCTTGCTGGAACGCGCCGTCGAGCTCGCCCCCAATGAAATCTCGTACCGCTTCCAACTGGGTTGTGCCGCCGAAGCGCAGCGCAATTTTCCGCTGGCCCGCGAATATCTCGAACGCTGCACGATCATGGCCCCGGATTTTGCCGACGCCTACGCCCACCTGAGCGCAATCCAGGCTCAACAAGGTGACACGGCCGGGTCTACCCGTACGATCATCACCGGTCTCTCCCGTTGTCCCACGTCCCCCGGTCTCCACTTGATGCGGGCGCGAACCTTGAAGGCCGAGGGCCGGATCCCCGAAGCCATCGGCGAATACCAGGCGTCGATCCGTTACCGTTCCAACGAGTCCGATGCCTACGTCGAACTCGGCAACACGCTCATCAGCGTGGGACATGAAGCGGAAGGCGTCGAACAGATGCGCCGGGCCCTCGCCGTGGACCCGGGCGATCCGACGGCGCTCGGCATCCTTACCTTCTTTTCCATCAGCACCGGCAACGAGCCGGAAGCGCAGCGCTGGTTCAAGCGGGTCAGCAACCAGCCGCGTGTGCCGGCGGAGCAAGTGGCGAGTCTGCACGAGGCTTACCGACAGGCTTTCGGGCACGACTGGATTCCCGCGGCCTCGGAATAATCCGACGTGGAAAATCAGGAATCAGTGCATGGTTTCGAATCCTCTCATCCCCGTCGCCGGTCATTCTGAGCGTAGCGAAGAATCCATTCGTCCACTTGCGATATCATACTCGCAACCCGCCCGGCCCTGTCGCATGAGCGTTCTTCGAGTGCTGTCGCTTGCCCTCTAATCCGTTATGCGATGACTGCATCATGGTCGCGGCGGATTAAGGATAATCCGCCCTGCCAATCAGGCTACTGAGCGCCATGATCAGACCCGTTCGCATGCACAGCGCAGCACATTGGACCGGCGGGCTACCGCGAATAAATGAACGGGGCCACGCCGGAACCACCGAGGAAAATCAGCAACGTCACGAGGACGAGAACAACGATGATTGGAGTGAGCCACCACTTCTTATGCTGCGCGGCGAATGAAATGATCTCGGCAAAAAAACCCGGCGGTTTGCCGGGCTTTTTCCGGGAAGAATTTTTTCCGTCGTTAACCATTGGCTTTTGGGGTTATCGTTCGAGAAGTGTTTTGCAACGCCCGCTTTTGGCCAGCACCCGATACTCTGAAGAAGCGGTCGCACGAACAACGGAAACCTGCCTTGCCCTCATTGCGGCCGGCTCTCCTCCTGGCGGATCAACGCATCGCTTCTCGTGACGAGTGCGCTGTCCCCTTCGACCTGCGCCGCTTTTGGGGCCTTCCCCAGTGCAATCACCATCTCGCGCGACCGCCCGAGTTTTTTCAAACCCAGGGCCAGGTCAAAATACAACACCGCCTTCACCGAGCCGCTGTCGGCCATCGCGCGCATGAATTTCACTGTATTCTCCAGATCGTCCTTTTCTTCGAAAATCTGTTCGAGGCGCGCGTTGTTGCGAAAATTACGCGGGTTGTGCTCGTAGGCTTTGAGCATCAATTCCACCGCCTCTCTCGTTTTGCCGCTCTCCAAAAGACGCTCCACCAGCGGAGCCAGCGCTCCTTCATTGTCCGGGCTCGTACGAAGGACACTCCGCCACTGTTGTTCCGCGCCGTCCCGGTCGCCCCGGCTGTCGAGCACGCGCGCGTAGGTGAGTCTCGCTCCCGCACTGTCCGGCATCCGGGTCAACAGGGCGCTGAAGTAGTCCGAGGCACGGGCCTGTTCGCCTTGGACAATCCAAAAATTTCCCAGCAGGCCGTATGTTTGAAAATAGTAGGGATAAGCGGCGGCTGATTGGAGCAGTACTTCCTCCGCTTCGCGGGTGCGTTTCAATTCAAACAAAATGAACGCCCGCTGCGCCGCCTGCTCCGGTGAGAACGGCTCCAGCTCCGCAATCCGGGTGTTAAACTCCAACGCCCGAGTCGGGTTATGTCGTTGGAGATTTACGGCGGCAGCTTGAAAAAGCAGGAACGAATTGAGCGGATCCCGTTTTTGGGCGGCTTCGAGCTCATTGGCCGCGGATGCGAGAGCGCCCGGGACTGCGAGGGCCGCGTTGGCCTGCGCAATCTCCCGCTGGAGAACGGCCCGATCGGAAGCATAGGTAAGCTGGCGGGTGAACGGTGGCCTTTCCGTCAGTTCATTCATGCGGGTGAGCATGGTCGCGAGTCCAACCTCGTTATAGCCTACCGCTTTGGCGCACGCCTTGATATCGAGCCACGGAGCGGGCAGCGTTTCCGCGCCGAAAAGCAGCGGAGCCGCCTGGGTCGCCATTAAACGGGCGAGGACGTAATTGCCCTCCCAAGTCAGATGAACGTGCTCGAAAAAAAACCGGTGACCCGCCGGAGTCACGGTCGAGTTCGCATCCGAACCCATTTCCCTCGCGGCATCCAGGAGGACCACGTCCGGTCCCGCCTTTTTCGCGATGTCGCGAATGATCTGATTCAGTCGTGCATCGCAGCGAAAGCGCAACGCGTCGTTTTGCAGGGCCGCAAGATAATGAGTACGGGCTCCCGCGTCGTCCCCATGTTTTTCCAAAATCCCCGCCAGTTGGAAGTGCGTGTTCGCATAGGACGGATCGATCGCCAGGGCTTGCTCCAATGCGGACTGGGCCTGCGGGTCATGATCGAGTGCCATAGCCATTTCTGCCCGATTAACCGCTTCCTGCCATGCCGCATCTTTTTCTCCGGACAAGCCCGGAGTGTGCCGCGAAGCAAACGGCGCAGAGTCCTTCAAATTCACTGCGACCGTGGAAAGAACCGTTTTGATTCCGGAACGATACGCGAGCGTCACGATCTCCTCCAAATTGGCGGCGAAATTTCCGTAGACCGCCTCCATTCGTGGATCGTCCGCCGCAATGGTCTTGCCCTCGAACATTTCCATGCCGCGCCATTCCTTGAAGCCTCCGTCGGCCTTGTTCACGCCGCGCAGCATTCCCTGCAAGAGTTGTCCCGTGCGCGTGCTGCGGACCCACACGCTGCTGCGAATCAGCCAGCGCGGAAGCAGGGCACGGTCACCGCCGACCCAGGACCGTAGGGTCCCACGACTTCGTTGTTACCCATGTAAATGACCAGCAGATCAGGCTGAAATTCCACAGCCTGCCGGGCAATGTGCAGGATCACGTGGGAATTAATCGCGGTGACCCCGAGATTGTAGACTTCGAAGGTTTTGTCGGGATAGGCGGCGTGCAACTGCGCCTGCAACTGGGGCGCGAGCGCAAACCCCGGTTCCGGCACGCCCATCGCGGCCGATTCGCCCACGACAAAAATTCGAAAATTTCCCGTGGGTTTGATTTTAGGCAGCCGGTAATTGAGCGGCTTCAGTCCGAATGAATCCGGAAAGAAAAGCCCCGTGTACTGCGGATTGGTCCGATAGATGCCGGGCTTCTCGTCAGGAATAAAGAATCGGGTGTCCCGGCCGGAATGCGCGAGCCGAAGGCCGGTTTCCAACAACAGGAAAAAAATCGTCGGAGCTCCTACGAGCAGAAACAACTTCACCAGCCACGAAAAGGTGGTCCGGGATGTGCGCCGGCCCGGCGACAACGATGATGGGGCAACGGGGGAAGCCATGCTACCGGGTCACCGAGTCCACCGGCCGTCGCCAGCAGCAAGAGCATAAAAGGTCCGGCGGGATAAGGGGCAATGAGTTCACGATCACTGGTTCAGCCGAAGACTTCACGGTTTCAAAGGCGACAACATTAGACTGCTGCTGCCGGCCGGCACGGGGTGTTCCGTAGTTTTTCCGTCCGGCCAGCGAACCCGGATTTTCCCCGGTGGGTTACTCTCAACATACCC
>JBEHXD010000355.1:0-5956 GCA_048498875.1 Verrucomicrobiota bacterium | reverse complement strand
CCAGGGAGATGCGGCGCATAAATTCCTCCAAACGCACGTGAGGCGGGCGAGCCTGGATTCCGAAGAACCGCCCGAACGACCGACGGAAGGTGGGCCGGGGAAGATCCCGCCGGCCAAACCGGGCGGGGGAGTATCGGTTACTTTTGAGAAGCCCTCCAGGAGGAGCGGTTCCCAGGAAGGCCTCAGCGCGTGAGGGGAGGAAGGGTGAGCGGTGAGCAGTCAGCAGTGAGCGGTAGCCCCGCATTTTTTTCGCGTTAATTTGCGTCTATTCGCGGGCCAAAGTTCTATCGCTGCGGTCACTATTCTCATGAGCAAAAATAAAACACCCAGGAATACGATTTGCATTTGGTACAACAAGGACGCGCTCGACGCGGCGAAGTTTTATGCGAAGACCTTTCCCGACAGCAAGGTGACGGGCGTGCACAATGCCCCGGGCGATTTTCCCTCGGGCAAGGAGGGCGATGTGCTGACAGTGGAATTTACCGTGCTCGGCATTCCGTGCCTGGGGCTCAACGGTGGTCCGGGTTTTACCCACAGCGAGGCATTCTCCTTTCAGATCGCGACCGACACGCAGGAGGAAACCGATCGCTACTGGAATGCAATCGTCGGCAACGGCGGCGAGGAAAGTCAGTGCGGCTGGTGCAAGGACCGCTGGGGAATTTCCTGGCAAATCACGCCGCGGGTGCTGACCGAAGCCTTCAATGCAGGCGGGGCTGAAGCCAAACGCGCTTTCGAGGCCATGATGGAAATGGGGAAGATCGACATCGCGAAGATCGAAAAAGCGAGGAAAGGGAAGTGAAAGGAGAGTAGTGAGCATCGAGTAGCGGGTAGTGAGTAGGTTGCGTGCTTGCACGCAACGCGGGGGCAAACGTGGCGCGACGAGCGCGCCACCTACGGTTGCTGGTTCTAAGCAGAAGCCGAGCTAGGGCTCGGCACCGTTGCTGCGTGCTCGCTTCCCGGTATTTGTCCTCGCACCTGCGTGCGAGGCAAACGTTCCCGGGGTGGTTTCACTGTGGGCGGGTTGCCCTCACCTCGCGGGTTGTTCGATAAATAGTCACATAACGTAGGTGGCGGGCTTGCCCGCCACGTTGTGCGCAAGCGCACAACCTGCAGGGACGCGGCGCCAGATCGCATGGGATTTTGCGCGTCAATCTTTGCGGGATGAGGGCACCCCGCCTACAAGGACGACAACCTCATTTATTCGCGTCGCTTCGTGTGATTAGCGGGCGCTCGCGACGGCCTTCTTGATCGGGCCGCCGAGGGCGTTCAGGCGGCCGACGAGGCCGTCTTCCTCGCCGTTCGGGCCGGCGGTGAAATAAAGCGCGTTGGCGTCGCCGAGGCTGACGCCATTGCCAAACGTGAGACCCCACAGGCCGTCGATGCTGATGATCTTTGTGTCGGAATCGCGCAGATAGCCGGCGAGTTCCCCGGTGCTGAGATCAAAGGCCATGATCGTGCCGTCGCCAAAATTTCCCACGAGGAGATCGTTGGCAAACGTGCCGAAGCCCGCCGGGGCGATGGCCATGCCCCACGGGGCATTGAGGCCGCCATGCGCGTGAAATTCCCGCACCAGTGTGCCGTCCTCTTTGTATTCGACGACCTGCCCGAGTCCGGCGCCGAGCACCTGCTCCTGGCCTTCGTCACTGTCGGTATCAAACTCCGCGTAGGCCACGAACAGATGTCCGTTCAGCGCGACGATGTTGAAGGGATGCAGGTGGCCGACACTCGCCGGGGTTTGGAAATGAAACGTGTCGGTCACGTCCTTCCACTTGTTGTCGAAAACGCGGATGACGTTGTTGCGCATGTCGGCCGCGAAGAGATGATTGCCGCCGGCTTTGATGAACGCGTCGCTGGTGTAAGCGTTGTTTGTCAGCGCCACGCCGGTGAAAACGCAATTGGCCGCGCTCGGCAGCGGCGATGCGGTCTTGGAATAATCGATGATCACCGGCGCGCTGCGCATGGAATTTGCCGTGCTTGAACTCCACGCGTTGATGCAGCCGTCCTCGGTGACGAAGACAAATTTTGCCGGGCCGGAAAAACCGCCCTCGATGGGTTTGGCCGGGGTGGTCTTGCAATTGTCGGCCGCCCCCGCGACATGGAATTCCTCCGGTTGTCCGGAGATGTCGCTGGCGGAATTATAAGCCTGGCCGGTGACAAAGGCGTAGCCGTGGTCGGTGAAGCGCGGCTGTTCCAATTCGACCAGCTTCAGTCCGTCCTGGTGCAGCGGGTTGCCCGCGACGTCGCCGATGTATTCGGAGGAGGTGCCCGTGCGCGCGTTGGAAATCCAGATGTGGCCGCCGGCCCCGGGCGGACGCAATGCGATGCCCCACGCATTGACCATTTTCTCGTCGATGATCTGGGGATGATAGTCGGCTTTGTTGGCGACCAGATTGGTCTGCTCATAACCCGCGTCGTTGTTGCGGGCGGACAGGAGTGCGGGTGCCAGGGCGGCACCGAGGAGGAAAAACCGGGAAAATCGGGTCATGGGAGTGGGGGCCTGAAAACGGGAAGTGGGGTCACCCTTGCCGGATGACCCCACAGGGTTGATTTTTGAGTCGGTCGATTACGGAGTGCCGTTGGTGGTGACCAGCAGGTTTTCGGTCACGCTACCCGACGCGGTGTTCGCGAGCTGGAGGGTGACCGTGGTGGAGGCACCGGCGGCCAGACCCGTGCCCGACACGAGGACGTAGGGGTTGCCGTTGCCCGCGGTACCGGCGCGGTTGTTCAACGTGGTGTTCAGATTCGCCACCTCGAGATAGATCGGGTTGGTGATGTCACCCGACAGCATGTTCGTCACCGTTACGGTCTGGGTGAGCGAATTGTTGCGGCGATTCAGCACGTAGCCGCTCGGGGAGAGGCTGACGACCGGGATGGACGAAGGGATGACGCCGGGCTGGAAGAGATCCGACAAGTCATAGGCCTGACCCGTGCCATAGCCGGAGGGAGGCGTGGCGGATTGCCCCGGGAGAGGAGCCAGCGCGGTCAGCGCGGTGGTGACGCCAATCAGGTTGGCCGGCGTGCTGTTCGAGGGATTGGCGGCGTCGTTGAGGAAACCGGTCAGGGTATTCCCGGTCACCTGGAAGATTTCCTGCATCGTGTGCAGGTCCGAGGAGTGCGTGTAGTTGAGCGTGCTCGCGTAGGCGTTGCCCTTGGCCAGCGGGGAAATGACGATCTCCATCAGCGTGTGCTTGAAGTCGTTCTGGTTGCTGCCTTCGGTCTCATCCGTCCAGATCACGATTGCGCCGCCGTTCTGATACTGCGGGGAGGCCATGATCTGCGGAACGATGATCGAGAGAAAGTTGTCGCCCTGGGCAATCTGCGCGAGATCGCCCGTGTAGTGCGTTCCATGATACGTGAAACCGGCGGACAGCGCGGTATGCATGTCATTGAACTGGTCGGGGGTGATGACGTTGTACTGTGCGCAGGTGCCGGCGGCGAGGTCGTTGACCAGGTTGGGGAGTGGCGGATAGAATTGCGCCTCGGGATTGCTCGTCGACGTGTTGCCCACGGTCAGGCTGGTGGTGCCGTTGGAGGGAGCGAAGAACAACGAACCGGTGTGCTTGGTCGCAAAGTTCCACTGCGTGCTGCCGTTGTACGGATTGTGGTAGCTCGCGTTGTTGCCGCTGAAGCTGGAGAGCGGTACCGTCCAGAGCGATTGCGCGGCCGACGTCGGGGTGAGGTTGCCGCCCGTATTCGAGTTCGCACCGGTGGAGTTGAGCTGGTTGGTGCCTTCGGAGTAGGCCTGCCAGAGGACGCCGGCGGACTGCAGCAAGCCGCAGAGATTCTGGCCCGAGTAGGCCGGGTTGGCCGTCAGGAAATTATGAATCGTGTTCACGGTCAGACCCGAGCCGTAGGGCTCGTTGTCGTTGAGCACGCTGAAATTCGAACCCGCTTCCATCCAGAGATAGTTGGGTTCGGACGGGTGGATGCTTGGGCCCGAACCGTCGTAAACGGAGAGCGCATTGTGGTAGGAGGTGCACCACGAGGTTTGGGCGGCGTTGGGATTGCCCGGGGTGATGAGACTGTTGATGTAGGGCGCGGCGGCGCTGCCGTAGATTTGGGCGCCACCGGCGCTTTCATTCGCGGTGAAATTGCGGTTTTCCATCAGGATGTACCAGACGGTGTTGACGCGCTGTTGGGCGCGGGCGGAGACGAGCATCAGGCCGGAGGCGCAGAGGCAAGCGGCAGTGAGTTTCCGGAGGAGTTTTCCGGAAGGTTGGCGGAGAAGACGGGTATTCATGATCCGAAGAGTAATGAAATGGTGAGGGTTGATTTTGAGCGGGGATCGCGGTTCAGGCGGTCTGGACCCGGCGGAAGCGGCGGGCGCAGAAAGCAAACATCATCGCCACACCGCCGCACATTGCCGCAGTGGTGGAAGGTTCGGGGATTGCGGCCAGCGCCTGGACACCGGCGAGACTGGTGTTGCCATCGGCTGAAGCGAAAGCCGAGTAGGTCTGAACATTCGCAATCGTGTTGGACGCGTTGAGGTCGAGAATCAGCAGACTCATCGTGTCAGGCGCGGTGGTGTAGAGCTGGGCGGGAGATCCGAGGGAGCTGTCGAAAATGGCGGTGGTGAATTCCGTGGGCGCGCCGACATGGGGGCCTGACTCCGTGACCTTGGCGGTAAACTTGATGTCGGTGACACCGGCGGAAAACTGCTGGTAGAAATCGGCATTGGGATTGGCCGAGCTTGCCGTCAGCGTCACGCTGCTTGCGGTGCTGCCGGTGGCGGAACCCGTCAGAACGGGCGAGCCAATGGCGGAACCACCCGTGAAGGTGAAGTTGGAAAGCACCACGTTGTTCGAGGACAACGCGGAGTTTCCATAGTGCAGATTGAAGTCGAGGAACAGCGGCGCATTGGCGCTATCCGCGCTCAATCCGGCGGTGGAAATGTCGACGTTGAAGGTGAGGACCTGTGCCCGCAGAGCGGGAGCGCAGAGCAGCGCGATCGCCGAGGCGGCCAGCGCGAGGATATTTCTGAGTGTGGTATTCATCTTGGTTGAGTACATACGGGGCTTGGTGGGCAAGACCCGGCCGGCGGCGTCGCAGGGAGTTGGAGTGGACTGGTCCGCCGACCCACCCATTCATTCGTGTAGGGAAATTCCCTGCAAGAGCTGTAGGTGACGATCGCGCAAACACGAATGCAGCGCGAAAAATCACATGCGAGAGAGTGGCCGCGCCGTTTTCGTCGCACGGTTGTAACGAGGCGGTCACCCCGTTGGAACATTGGCGGCAAAAAGTTATTTTTCCCGCAGGTCGTCACGGAACAAATCGCGTGACGCGCAAGTACAGTGGTGAGTCGATTCGCGGGGCGAAAGTGGGTTGCGTGCTTGCACGCAACGTCTGGGGGCAAACGTGGCGCGACCAGCGTGCCACCTACGTTTGCTGGTTCGACGCGAAAGCCGAGCTAGGGCTCGGCGGTCCCGGGGTGGTTTCACTGTGGGCGGGGTGCCCTCACCCCGCGGCCGTTCGATAAATTGTCATGCAATGTAGGTGGCGGGCTTGCCCGCCACGTTGTGCGCAAGCGCACAACCGGCAGGGACGCGGCGCCAGATCCCACGAAATTTCCGCGCGTCAATCCGTGCGGGGTGAGGGCACCCCGCCCACACGCTGAATCCGGAAGGTCGTTACGGCCTGCTGGCCGCTCGGTGTCCGTCCTGAATTATCGCGGCGCGAAAACCAGAATGGAAAGCAGCGAGTGGCGAGTGATAAGTTGCGTGCTGGCCACGCAACGCGGGGATAAACGTAGCGCCTGCCAGGGATCATTCACCGCCTGCACACAACAAATCCGGAAGGCCGATGGGGGCATCGGCCCCTACCGCAATCTGGCCTGCCGGCAAAAGACCCCTGCCATCGGTCCAATTTATTTGTGCTCTTTCTTGCGTGGAGGGGCACGTATTCCAGTTCACCCAACACGTCACGTATTACGTGACGTGTTGCCGTGTGCGTTGAACCC
>JBEHXD010000354.1:0-5959 GCA_048498875.1 Verrucomicrobiota bacterium | reverse complement strand
CGGCTCCGTCGTCCATGTCCATCAGCCGAGCTGGGGCTCGGCGGTCCCGGGTTCGATCCACGGGGACAACAGAAAAAAACGTCACTTTCTCAAAATTGACCGATGAATTTCGCGGCAGGTGAGCATCCAAAGTAACGGAATCGTTCGCGCGGTTGCGAACGGTTCCGTTCAACAACCTGAAATTCTGCTCATCTCATGCTGCTCAAAAACAAAGTTGCCGTCACCTACGGAGCGGCCGGCGCCATCGGTGGCGCGGTCGCCCGCTCTTTTGCCCGCGAGGGCGCACGGGTCTTTCTCACGGGACATCGCCTGTCCCCCGTCGAAGCCATCGCCCGGGAAATCACCGCCTCTGGCGGGTCCGCGGAAGCCACCGAGGTCAACGCCCGCGATGAAACGGCCATCGACGCCCACCTGCAGTCCGTCGTGGATCGCACCGGCCGCGTCGACATCTCGTTTAACGCGATCGGCATTTCCGACACCGAAATTCTCGGCGTGCCGCTGCTCCAATTGAAACAGGAAGCGTTCTTCGTCCCGATCGAGTCCTATGTGAAATCCTATTTCCTGACTGCACGTCTCGCCGCCCGCCGGATGATCGCGAGCAAGGCGGGCGTGATCATGACCCTCACCGCGCCACCCGCCCGAACCGGTGCTCCCCTGCTCGGTGGCTACGCGCCGTCGCAAGCGGCCAAGGATGCGCTCACGCGCTGTCTGTCGGCCGAACTCGCGTCGTCGGGAATCCGGGTGGTGAGCCTGCGACCTCAGGCGATTCCGGAAACCGATACGATCAAAGATGTGTTCAAGCTGAAAGGCGGTGGCGTGTCTTGGGAGCAATGGCAGACCATGATGGCGACCCGCACGCATACGAGGCGCCTGACTACCCTCGACGAAGTGGGCAACGTCGCTGCCTTCCTCGCGTCTGACCGCGCCAGCGGCATGACCGGCACCGCGGTCAATCTCACCATGGGCACACTGGACGATTAAGGTAGGGCGCTTTATCCTTAACGCGCCGTCGTTCGACCACGGAAAAAGTTAACCACTAATCCACACTAATGGCTCCCTAATAAAAACCTTCTGAGATTAGTGAGGCATTAGTGAAAATTAGTGGTTAGAAATTCTGTGGTTTCACCAGTAACGAAGACCGAAAAAGTTGAACCACTGATTACACTGATGATCACTGATCAAAATGTCTGAAATCAGTGACCCTGAGTGAAAATAAGTGGTTTAAACTTCTGCCGATTGAACGCATCACTGCGCAACAGCGCTTACTCTTTTCTCCTCCCCGCATGCCACGCAAATCGTCCGTCGTTACCGCCCTGCCTTCTCCCGCCGCCGCGCGTTCCGTCGCAACCGGTCGGAAGGATTTTGAGGCGACGTTCGCGTCGCATCGCGGAAAGTTGCTGCTGCATTGCTACCGTTTCACCGGTTCGCTGCACGACGCCGAGGACCTCGTGCAGGAAACCATGATCAACGCCTGGCGGGCCTTCGACCGCTTTGAGGGAAGATCATCACCCTCGAGCTGGCTCTATCGCATCGCCACCAATGTCGGATTGATGTCACTCCGCCGACGGGCGCGGGCGCGAAAAGTTTTTCCGGACGATCTTCGCGGACCTGCCTCCCGCATGCCGACGCGTGGTCCCAACCCCACGGATATTCCCTGGATCGAGCCCCTGCCCGATCTGTTGATCAGAAACGTAAAGGATGAGTCTCCCGGACCCAGAACCCGTTACGAGCAACGCGAGACGGTTCATCTCGCGTTCATGGCGGCGACCCAGCGATTGCCACCGCGCCAGCGGGCCGTGTTGCTGCTCAGCGATGTTCTGGGCTGGTCCGTGAACGAAACCGCCGGGACCCTCCGCATGTCAGTGCCCGCCGTGAACAGCGCGCTGCAACGCGCCCGCGGCACCCTGAGCCAGCGCCTTTCCGCGGAAGACATAAAACCGCAGGCCAGCGCGGAAGAACAACAGGTGATCGCGCAAAACTACGCCGATGCCTGGGAACGTACCGACGTGAAGACGCTCCTCTCGCTTCTGACCAGGGACGCCACGCTCGTAATGCCGCCCTTCAACGAGTGGTACCAGGGACGCCACGCTATCCGCGCCTTTATCGATTGGTTTTTTCACTGGAGCTGGAACGACGGCGTCACCGGCACCTTCCGCCTGATCCCGATTCAGGCCAACGGCCAGCCTGCCCTCGCCGGCTATGTCCGCCTCCGTCCCGGGACGAAATTTCAGGCCCGTTCGGTACACGTTTTGAGTTTCCGCCGAAAAAAGATCCACCGCGTCACGATCTTTATCGGCCCCAAATTCCTCGGCCGTTTCAATCTGCCGCCCGAACTCGACGCCCCCTGAAAAAGGGTCCAGCCAGAGACCGCCCGCGTTCCGAACGAAGCGAGAAGCCTGACATCACACGAATTCACGCGAATGGATTTCTGGCCCACGAAACGAATCAGGGTAGGGGCCGATGCCCTCATCGGCCTTCAGTGTCACCGAACGCGGTTGAGGGCAACCGCCCCTACCATAAACCCGGTTGATCGACCAAATCTGACTGTGTCAACGGCCTTGGGCTCCCACGAACGACACACGGATTTTTAACCACGGAAGACACGAAATACACGGAAGGAAAACGGTCTACGTCTGGATTGTAAGCCTGACGTATTTTTACTCCGCGTCTTCGGTGTAATCGGTGGCGAATAAAAACCTGCCAGTTAAACACCCGAATAACGCGAAACGGATTCTGCCAGGATGGGAACCGTTACCCTCTGAACTATGATTAAAACCCGAAAACTTTGAACCACTGATTACACTGATGATCACTGATCAACCTAATCTGAAATCAGTGACCCTCAGTGAAAATAAGTGGTTCAACCTTTGGGCGGCTTGAGCAAGTCATGACGAATTGCTTTTTTCCACCACGAGACCCCACAATCAGTCCTTCCGTGTGTTCGGTGTTTTCCGTGGTTTAATCCTGCTGTTTTTCCAGCTCAGGTGCCCTGCCTTTGGGCTCGTCAGCGCCGCCTTCGACGGTGTTGCATCCGTCAAACGGGTTACCCGTCCGCACGTCCTCCGCCAAAATCTCATGAAGCTTCCCCTCTCCTTCACCGCTGCGATTTTATTTTTCGGAGCATCTCTCGCCTGCGCCCAGACCGCGGGCACTCCCGCGCCGGCGCGTCCGCCGGCACCCGTGCGTGATCCGCTGACGCCGGGATACGTCAAGGCCACCGAATTGCCCGACGGCGAAGTCCCGCCGGTCGGGGCCAATGGCAATTTTATCGTCGGCCCCACTCACGTCCCCGCACCGGAAATGGATCCCGTCGCGGAAGGCACGCCCAAAGGCACGATCTATAAATTCACCCTCCATTCAACCGACAGCAAATTCTACCCGGGCATCGCGCGCGATCCACGCCCGCCCGAAGCGCCTCCCATCGGCGCCAGTGGTTTCACCATCACGAGTCATCCCGAGCCGTGGACGCGCACCGTCTCGGTTTACGTTCCGTCGCAATACGTGCCCGGAACGGTCGCGCCGCTCCTGATCACCACCGACGGCGACAACCGCGCGTTCAATGTGCTCGATCACCTCATCCCGCAGAAAAAACTGCCGGTGATGATCGTGGTGGCCATTGCCAACGGCGGCGGCGACGGACAAGGCAGCGAGCGCGGATTGGAATACGATACGATGTCCGGCAAGTATAGCGACTTCGTCGAAACCGAAATCCTGCCCATGGCGGAAAAAATCGCCCACGTGAAGCTGACCCAGGATCCGGACGGTCGCGCCGTGATGGGCACGAGTTCCGGCGCTGCGGCGGGCATGATCATGGCGTGGTTTCATCCCGAGCGCTACCGGCGCGTGCTCACCTTCTCGGGCACTTTCGTCAACCAACAGTGGCCGCTCGATCCGGAATATCCGCACGGCGCGTGGGCCTTTCACGAAACGCTGATTCCGAATAGCCCCGCCAAACCGCTCCGCATCTATCTGGAGGTGGGCGACAGCGACAACTATCGTGCGTCAGACGGCATGCATGATTGGGTGCAGGCGAATGAAAATATGGCCCGGGTACTGGCGGAAAAAGGTTACGCCTATAAATTCGTTTTCGCCCGCGGCGCCGGCCACACCCACCGGCCGACCATCGGACAACTCTATCCCACCGCCTTGCAATGGATCTGGGAGGGCTACCCGATCCTCGCAAAATAAACTCGACGATTTTTAGCCACAAGAAGTCACAAAAAATCCGAGGGCGAACAAAACTCTCAAGGCGCCTATAGGCGCACGGACGATTTGGACCGAATCACAAAACCATTTTCGTGACTTTTCGTGGCTAAACTGGATCGGCTCAAATTTTTGAACCACTCATCCGCACCCATGCTTCACCAATGAAAATCACCTCTGAATTAGTGATACCTTAGTGAAGATTAGTGGTTAAAAACTCAGCCAATTTGAACCACTGATTGCACTGATGATCACTGATGGAATTTTTCAAAAAATCAGTGACTCTGAGTGAAAATAAGCGGTTCAACCTTCAGCTGTCTTTCCTTTTTCCGACTTCGCATCCTTCGCGAGACTCACTTCCGCACCAACTCATACCCCACGCCGGCATTCACGACATAATTTCCCGGCGGAATTTCCGCGGTGGTAGTCAGCAACACCGCATTGGGCGCGATCGACCGGACATACGCGGCTGCACGCTGATCTCCCAATCGCGCTGCTTTCGGGGCAATTTCCGGAAGTTTTATCCGCCGGCGTCCGTCCGGCAGAATTTTGACCGGTGCGAGCTCCATCGCGGGTTCATCCTTGGCTTCCACGCCGACGAACAGAACGACCAGCGTCGATCCTTTCGCCACCGGCGGTGAAATTTTTCCGTCGAATTCGAAAAACGAGACCATGTCCTTGATTTTTCGTTTGCTGTTCGGCACGTAGTCCTCACCTCCGCCCGGAGCCTTGAGGGCCTCCAACGTCAGGGCCGCCAGTTCGTCCTCGGTGGGATCCGGGACCGGTTCGGTGACGACGTGACCGTGGTTCGCCGGCAACATTTCCCATTTTCCGTCGCTCAACAAATAGGCGCCGTCACTCGTGGGCAGGGCCGGCAGACCGCCGTTCTCGCCCGGCGCAGCCAGCAGAACCCCGGCGGGGAAAATCATCTGCCAGCGCGGATCGCCGACGATGGTGCCTGCGAGCGAATTTCCGCTGAGCGCCAGACGAAAACTGAGGTTCTGGCGGAGAACAAAAAAGGGGCCATAGAAATTGAAATCCTTGTCCTCCGCGCCGACGTCCGTGGTGGTAAGCACGATCGAATCGCCCAGCGCATCCCAGCCGCCGCGGAATTCCCTGAAAACAGCCGGGCGGTCCAACGAACGCAGGCGTGCCGTGATCGCGCCGGCTGACCGGTCGACACGCATCAACTCCAGGCGGAGCGGCCAGGTATAGCGGCGATCATCGCGTGCGGCGCCGTCGTAAACGATTCCGCTTTTCAAAACTGCATCGAGCTGGCGCCCGCGTTCAAGGCGGCTGGCCTCGAGCCGCTGGAGGTCCGCGTCCGTGGCCACCGCGAGCCGGTAGGTAAAACGTTCGTCCCCGCCGGTGAGCGATCCTTGATCGACACTGAGCCGGAGATTCAGCTCGCCCGCGTCGCGCAGGACAGAGCCCGTCGGCGCCTCCCGAGCGGCCTCCTTCGGTGTGGCCTGCAGGCGGATGGGCGCACCCTCCGAGCGACGCGCGTTGGCCATGATCGCACCGCGCAGGGGCCGCTTCCAGCCGCGGGTCGTGGATTCCAGAGTAGCGGCGAGGGATTCGCCGCCCGCCGGTCGCGAGCCATAACGCAAAAAAATCGTTTCCGCGGTACCTGACGTCCGTGATGTGGCAGTACCAATATAAAGCAGGCCCGGCTCGGTGGCGGCGACCGCCCGTTGATATTCCGCCTCCACGCGGGCCTGCACCGCGGCCACCTGATCGGGTGTGGGTGACTGGA
>JBEHXD010000353.1:0-6037 GCA_048498875.1 Verrucomicrobiota bacterium | reverse complement strand
CCTGATGCGGCTGGGCCGCGAGACCCAGGATCCACTGTGGCGTCTGCCCTTGTGGCGCGGCTATGAGGACACGCTGACAGTGCGGGTAATCGCATTCAGATTCCTGATTTCAGCTACGGTCTTGGGGTGATCTTTCAACCAGTGCACACGATGACCGGAATCATCGCCCAGGAAATGGGCGAGGTGGTGCGGGAAAGCATCCACTATCGCGCGCTCTTCATGGTGGGCGTTCTTCTCTTCACGATTTCACTCCTGATCAACTGGCTCGCGCAGAAAATTGTGCGCCGTTACCGGATCGCCGCCTGATGATGAACGTCTCGACCTCAACCATCTTTGCCAAGCCCACGGTCGCCAAGCGCGTGGAGAAGGGGATTTTTTGGATTCTTCGTCTTTGCACCTACGGCATTTTGCTCTGCGCCGCGGTGATTTTCCTCGATATCGGGATCAAGGGCGGAGGTGTGATTTTCAAAACTTCCGCGCCGTTCATCAATGTGCCGTTTCTGACGGAAGCGCCCGAAACCCTGAATGTTTTTGAGATCGACGGGAAAAAACAAACCATGGGCGACCGCGAGTTCCGCAAGTATCGCGTGACTCATGAAGCCGAGCTCAAGGGGGCCAAGATTGAGACCTATGTTTATTCGGCGGGCGGCATTTTCCCCAACATCGTCGGGACGATTTTGCTCGTGGCGGGATCGATCCTCATCGCGCTGGTCCTCGGTGTGCTGAGTGCGATTTATCTGAGTGAGTACGCGACGGAAGGCCCGTTCATCCGCTTCCTGCGCCTCGCGATCGTGAATCTGGCGGGCGTGCCTTCGATCGTGTTCGGACTTTTCGGTTTTGGCATGTTTGTGATCGCGCTGAATTTCGGCGTGTCGTTGCTCGCAGGCTGGCTGACGCTCGCATTCATGGTGTTGCCGATCATCATCACCGCTTCGGAAGAGGCGTTGAAGGCAGTGCCGAAGGGATATCGCGAAGCGTCGCTGGCTCTTGGTGCGACCAAGTTCCAGACCATCATGACCAACGTGCTGCCGTACGCGCTGCCGGGCATTTTGACCTCCTCGGTGCTTTCGATCGCGCGCGTCGCGGGCGAAACCGCACCGATCATGTTCACCGCGGCGTTTGTCATTCGCGATGAATTGCCCTGGCAGGTGCAGAAATGGACGGACTTTTTCTTCCAGGGCGTGATGGCGCTGCCGTACCACATTTACGTCGTTGCCTCCAAAATTCCCCAGAACGAATACACGCGCGATGTGCAGTACGGCACCGCGTTCGTTTTCCTTTTCACGGTCGCCGCCATCGCGATGACCGCGGTAATTCTCCGAACCCGCCTGCGCAAAAAATACAAATGGTAACCACCACTGTCACCATGCCTGAAGTCACTTCTCCTCTCGCCGGGCGTTCCGCCACGGTGGCCACCCCGTCCATGACCAACCCGAACGCCCGCAACGTCCTCGAGATCGAGGGGGTCGATTTTTGTTATGGCGCCTCCAAGGCGCTGCATGACATCTCCCTCAACATCAAGGAACGCGAGGTCACCGCTTTCATCGGACCGTCGGGTTGCGGCAAGAGCACGCTGTTGCGCTGCCTCAATCGCATGAACGACCTGATCGACGGTACGCGCGTCAGCAAGGGCGAGATCCGGATCGACGGGGTCAATATCTACGATCCCCGCGTCGACGTGATCGAGCTGCGCAAACGCGTGGGCATGGTTTTCCAGAAATCGAATCCGTTCCCGAAATCCATTTACGACAACATCACCTACGGGCTGCGCATCCAGGGGGAAAAACGCAAATCGCGTCTCGACGAGATCGTGGAGAAGAGTCTGCGCGGAGCCGCACTTTGGGAAGAAGTGAAGGACCGCCTGCACCAGAGTGCGCTCGGCCTTTCCGGCGGGCAGCAACAACGCCTGTGCATCGCCCGCACAGTGGCGGTTGAACCGGAAATCATCCTGATGGATGAGCCCTGTTCGGCGCTCGATCCGATCGCGACCGCCAAGGTCGAGGAACTGATTCACGAGTTGAAGAAGCAGTTCACGATCGTCATCGTGACGCACAATATGCAGCAGGCCGCCCGTTGCTCGGACCGCACGGCGTTTTTCTATCTCGGCAAACTCATCGAATTCGCCGAAACCCGCACCATCTTCATGAATCCCGGCAACCCGCAAACGGAAGCGTACGTTTCGGGCCGCTTTGGCTGATCAATTTTAAGTAGCGAGCAGCGAGTAGCGGGTAGTGAGCATAAAACACTTCTTCATCTACTCGCTACCCGCTCCTCACTACTTTTTTCCTACCATGAAACGTTTCTTCGACACCGAACTGGAAAATTTCCGCTCCCACCTGCTGCAGATGGGAGAACGCTCGATTGACCAGACCCGCCAGGCGATGAAGGCCCTGCTGGAGGGAAGCATTCCCCTCGCGGACAAGGTGATCGCGGCGGACGACGACATCGACAAGCTGGAGGTGCAGATCGATGACGAGGCGATCCGGTATATGACGCTGCGCGGCCCGGTCGCGTCGGAATTGCGCGTGATCGTGGTGGGGATGAAGGCCAGTCACGACCTTGAGCGGGTGGGGGACGAGGCCACCAGTATCGCGCGTCGTTCGCGCAAACTGGCGATCGAGCCGAAACTGGAACTCTATGCCGATCTGCCGCGCATGACGAACATCGCGCTCGAGATGCTGCGCGATGCGCTGGATTGCTTTGTCCAGGACGATGAGCACAAGGCGCTCAGCGTGATCCGCCGGGATTCCGAGGTGGATAACCTGAACCGCCTGCTGTACCGCCGGCTCACGAGTTTCATGATCGAGAAGCCGGAGACAATTTCCCGCGCCATCGAACTGATGTTCATTTCGAAATCGATCGAGCGGATCGCCGACCACGCAGTGAACATCGCCGAGGAAATGGTTTTCCTCTCCAAGGGACAGGACATCCGTCACAGCGACATCGCCAAGGTGCCGCAACCGGATTCATTGAGCACCCCGCCGGTTTGACGGCGGTAGGGCGCCTTATCCTTAAGGCGCCGAAAAGTGTGCGCCAGCTTTCGATGCTGGCGATGATCCTGACGGCGGATTAGCACCGTTGATGCGCGCTCGCATCACGGCACTTGTCCCCTCGCCTACGCGAGAGGAAAGGGATGATCCACCCTGCTTGGGTCAGTGATAACCGAGAATCGTGCAGACCCGCTGGGTGACGTATCCGAGAATACCGCACACGGGGAGTGTGAGAACCCAAGCCCAGATGATGCGTTCAACCACGCCCCATTTCACGGCGCTGAAGCGTTTGATGGCGCCGACGCCCATGATGGAGGTGGAAATTACGTGGGTCGTGGAAACAGGAATGCCGAGTGTGGAGGCGCCATGGATGATCAGGGCGGCGGTGGTTTCCGCAGCGAAACCGTGCACCGGTTGCAATTTCACCATCTTGTGTCCCATGGTGCGAATAATCCGCCAGCCACCGGCGGCCGTGCCAGCGGCCATCGTGAGCGCGCAGGTGACAACGACCCAAGTGGGAATGTCCTTGAATTCAGGGATGCGAAGAAACGCGGCCCAATCTGGCAGGTCCTTGAAGACCCCGGCCTTCGTGGCGGTGAAGAGCGCCAGCGTGATGATACCCATGGTCTTTTGCGCATCGTTTGATCCGTGGCTGTAGCCCATGAGCGCGGCGCTGAGCAGCTGAAGCTTCCCGAAGACCCCGTTGACGATGCGCGGGGTGAGCCGGTGAATGAAAACCAGCAGGATAAACATCAGGAGGGCTCCTCCGATGAAACCGGCGACGGGGGAGCTGAGCATTGGCATCACCACCTTGGGCCACAGGCCGATTGGTTTGCCGTGGTCGAGGCTCGACCAGATCAACACGCTCCAATTGTCGGCAGCCGTGGCGACAGCAGCACCGCACAGGCCGCCGATGAGCGCGTGGCTGGAACTCGAGGGCAGTCCCAACCACCAGGTCAGGAGATTCCAGACGATGGCGGCGAACAGCGCGCTGAAAATGGTGCTCATCGTGACCGCGGACGCGTCGACCAGTCCGCGGCTGATGGTTTGTGCTACGGCGGTTCCACCCAGCGCTCCGGCCAGGTTGAATATCGCTGCGAGTGCAATGGCTTGGCGCGGAGTCAACACCTTCGTCGAAACGACGGTGGCGATGGCGTTGGCGGCGTCGTGAAAACCGTTAATGTACTCGAAGACCAGGGCGGCCAGGAGAACGATCAGGAAAATGGTCATGGGCTCGGCGGCAGGGGCGGCGGTCGGGCTCGGGCTTACGAGTATTTCAGCATGATTTGAAACACGACCTGGCCGGCGTCACGAGCACGGTCCACGGCGGTTTCCACCAGATCGTAGAGTTCCCTCAGGATGAACATTTCCTTGGCGTCATAGGGGCCGTTGTAGAGTTCCTTCAGCATCGCGAGCATGACCTTGTCGGCTTCGCCCTCAGCGAATTGCAAGCGGTTGTTCGCATCCTGAATCCGGTCCACCTGAATGCCTTTGCGCAGCTCCTTGACCATGAAAACCACGGCTTCGATGGCCTCGGCGAGCAGCGCGACCTGGCGCTGCATGCTCTCACGGGGTACGCGGGCCGGGCAAATCGTCAGTCGCTCCACGATTTTCTCGACGGTTTTGGGGATGCGATAAAGGGCCAGAGAAAGGGCTTCGATATCTTCGCGCTCGAAGGGTGTGACGAAGGTCTTGCAGAGTTCTTCGGTGATCTGCTGGGTGATCCGCTTGTCCTTGCGCCGCGTCTGGATGATTTCGTGGATGCTCGACGCCTGGGCGGCGCTTTCATTGCGCAGGATTTTTACCAGAAGGTCCGTGCTGATGCGCGTTTCCTCGGCGCTCGCTTCCAAAAGGTCGTAGAACTTCTCATCCTTGCCCAACAGTTTCTTGAAGGAAATCATGCCTGTCACCGGATACCGGAAGGCCGTGGGTAGGCGAGGCCAATTTTACAAAAGTCACGACATTGCGTGCACTTGGGGTTAATGAGGCTGAAAACTGGCCGCGGTTTTTGCCGGAAACCTCAAATAAGAATGGGTTGACAGGCTTGATTTGGCTTACGAAGTTCACGCCTCACTTTTCACGGCGGTCATAGCTCAGTTGGTTAGAGCACAAGATTGTGATTCTTGGGGTCGCGGGTTCGAATCCCGTTGACCGCCCCATTTTCCAGATCAGCGGGCCGGCTATGTACTTTGTTTACATCCTCGTTTGCCTGCAAACTCGGCGATCCTACGTCGGCCATACTGAGGACTTGCTGCGTCGCTACGCCCGGCATCGGGCGGGCAGTACCAAGACAACGCGGGAGAAACTCATGGACCCCGTAATGGTCCACTGGGAGACTGCGCCGACGCGTTCCGACGCGATGCGACGGGAGCGCTACTATAAAGCTGGAGTCGGTCACCGTTTAAAACAGAAGATTATCGCGGAAAAATTGAAATTATTCGCAGAACTTGATTAGAGCATTCTGCTGACCAGCAGAATGATTCTTGGGGTCGGGGGTTCGAATCCCCTTGACCGCCCTATTTTTGGTTTCAGGCGTGGCACGTTTGGCTTGAAATATTTTCCTTTGCGCATCGGTCGGAGACGACTTTGTTAAGTGTGTGCCCCGCTTGCGTCTATTGACTTACAATATCGCCCATGCCCGGGGGCTGTCGCTTCATCAAGGGCTGCGGACGGTAAAGCAGCTGTGCGCAAACCTCGTTAAAATCGCCAAACTGATCCAACGATTGGATGCCGACATCGTGGCGTTGCAGGAAATCGACGAAAATTCCCGCTGGAGTGGTAGTTTTGATCATTTGGCTTATTTGCGGGAACACACGGGGCTTCAGTTTACCGCTTTTGGCGTCAATAACCGGCGCACCGGCCGGTATCATCTCAACTACGGGAACGCGATCCTGTCGCGGTTTCCCATTGTGCACGCGGAAACAATCCCTTTTGGTGCCGGAAAAATCGGCGAAAAGGGGTTTATTTTTGTCGAGATTGATTTGGGTAAACGAAAGAGGCTTCCGCTGTTCAACATTCATATGCATCACCGCTCGCGTCCTCAGCGG
>JBEHXD010000352.1:0-6053 GCA_048498875.1 Verrucomicrobiota bacterium | reverse complement strand
CAATGGCAATGACCCCGAGGCCGTGTGCATGGTCGCGCAGCTCGCCATGGATTTTCGCGTTCAATTCAAGCGCGACGTGTTTATCGACATGTATTGCTACCGCCGGCACGGCCACAACGAAACCGACGAGCCGTCCTTCACGCAGCCCACCCTCTATAAGAAAATTGCCGCGCACGAACTGATTTCGGCAACCTACACGAAACAGCTGCTGGCTGCGAACTCGCTCACGACCAGCGAGGCCGACGCGATTCGCACGGAGTATTCTGCTGCGCTTGACGAAAATCTCGTGAAGGCCAAGACGCGCGAAGCCGCCAAGGCCGAGAAACGCAAGGCCGCCGCGGCCGAGGCCTCCTCCAAGGATGTGTTCAAAGGTTCCACCGCGGTGTTCCAGCCCCGCTTCACGCACAAGGCGGTTGAGACCGCCGTGAGCGCTGCAACCATCGACCAGGTCGTCAAAGCGCTCACCACGGTTCCCGAAAGCTTCAAGCTTCACCCGAAGATCAAGCGCTTCATCGACGGTCGTGCCGAGGCCCACAAAAATGGCGGCCCTTATGACTGGGGCATGGGCGAGGCCCTGGCCTTTGGCACCCTGCTGCTCGACGGCACACCCGTCCGTCTCAGCGGACAGGACTGCGAACGTGGCACCTTTACACACCGCCACGCGGTGTTCAACGACACCGAAACCGGCGAAAAATACACCGCGCTCAACAAAATCTCCGCTGAGCAGGCGAAATTCTGCGTCTATAATTCGCTGCTCTCCGAAGCCGCGGTCCTCGGTTTCGATTACGGCTACTCGATGGATTATCCCCAGATGCTCTGCATCTGGGAGGCACAATTCGGCGACTTCGCCAACGGTGCCCAGGTGGTGATCGACCAGTTCATTGTCAGCGGTGAATCGAAGTGGCAGCGCAACAGCGGCATCACCTTGTTGCTGCCCCACGGCTACGAAGGACAGGGCCCGGAGCACTCCTCCGCCCGCCTTGAACGCTTCCTGCAATCGTGTGCGGAAAACAACATTCAGGTCGCAAATCTGACGACACCCGCCCAGCTCTTCCACGCACTGCGCCGGCAGATGAAACGGGACTTCAAAAAGCCGATGGTAATCATGTCACCGAAATCATTGTTGCGGCATCCGGCGGCGGTTTCGAAACTCGCTGATTTCACCCAGGGCACTTTTCAGGAAGTCATCGACGATCCGACGGATTCCGAGAAGGCGGAACGCGTCATCCTGTGCTCAGGCAAGGTTTATTACGACCTCTGCGACTACCGCGAAAAACACAAGGTGGAGCACACGGCGATCATTCGCGTCGAACAACTTTATCCCCTCCATCGCGACCGTCTCGCCGAACTCGCCGACGCCTATGGTCGCGACGCGCGCCTGATCTGGTGCCAGGAGGAACCGCAAAACATGGGCGCCTGGACCTACATTGCGCCGCAGCTTGAGGAGATTTTCGGACGCAAGGCCGTTTATGCCGGCCGCGATGCCGCCTCCTCGCCGGCGGTTGGCCTGCTCGCCCTGCATCGGCAACAACTTGCCGCCTTCACCCAGAAAGCTTTCACTGTTTAACCAAGAATTCCTCAATGGCTATCGAAGTTAAAATTCCCCCGATGGGCGAATCCATCACCTCCGGCGTGCTGGCCAAGTGGCACGTCAAAGACGGCGACGTGGTCAAAAAAGACCAGGCGCTCTTTGAACTGGAGACGGACAAAATCACGTCGGAAGGAACCGCCGAATCTGCGGGGAAAATTTCGCTCAAGGTCGCCGCCGGTACCGAGGTTAAGATCGGCCAGGTGGTCGCCTCGATCGACGAAACCGCAACAGCCTCCGCCGCCGCGCCCGCTCCGGTCGCTGCCGCGAGCGCCGCTCCGGCGGGCAGCGCGAAGAGCGACACGCAATCTCCCGCGGTTCGCCGCCTCGCGGGCGACACCGGGATCGATCCTGCCTGCGTGGAAGGCTCGGGCAAAGGCGGCCGGGTCACCAAGGGCGACATGCTTGCCGCCGCGGAAAAACCGCCGGCGACCGCAACTCCGGCCGCACCAACTTCAACCGCGCCGGCGGCAAAATCCGCCCCGGTACCCGCTTCCGGCGAACGCCAGACGCGCACCAAGATGACCAAACTGCGCCAGACCATCGCCACCCGTCTCGTCGCCGCGCAGCACGAGGCCGCGATGCTTACCACCTTCAACGAAGTGGATATGTCCGCGGTGATGGGCCTGCGCACAAAATACCAGGATGATTTTGTGAAGAAAAACGGCGTGAAGCTTGGCTTCATGTCCTTCTTCACCAAGGCCGTCGTTCACGCGCTGAAGGAAGTCCCCGCGGTCAATGCCCGCATCGACGGCGACACCATCGTGCAGAATCACTACTACGACATCAGCATGGCGGTCTCGACCGAAAAGGGCCTCATGGTGCCAGTTATCCGTGATTGTGATACGCTTAGCATGGCGGATGTCGAAAAGTCCATCGCGGAAGCCGCAAAAAAGGCCCGCGACGGCAAAATCACCCTCACCGATCTGGAAGGCGGAGTCTTCACCATTACCAATGGGGGAATCTTTGGCTCGATGCTCTCGACCCCGATCCTGAATTCACCGCAAAGCGCCATTCTCGGCCTGCACGCAATCAACGAGCGTCCCATCGCGGTGAACGGACAGGTCGTGATCCGTCCCATGATGTACCTCGCGCTGAGCTACGATCACCGTCTCGTCGACGGCAAACAGGCGGTCACCTTCCTCGTCAAAGTGAAACAAGCCATCGAAGATCCGACCCGACTCATCGTCGGGGTCTGATCTAAAGTAGCGAGTAGTGAGTAGTGAGTAGCGGGTAGCGAGCATTTCAAACTACCGATAATCTACCTGTCCGCGCCAGTTGCTCCTTTCTACTCACTACCCGCTGCCCACTACTCGCTACCTCTCTTTCCATGTCCTCTGAATTTGATCTCATCGTCATCGGCGCAGGTCCCGGTGGTTACGTGTGCGCGTTTCGCGCCGCCCAACTCGGCCTCAAGGTCGCGCTGATCGAAAAGCGCACCACCCTTGGAGGCACCTGCTTGAATGTCGGCTGCATTCCCAGCAAAGCGCTGTTGCATTCGTCCGAGCATTTCGCCTTTGCCAAGTCCCACGCCGCAGCCCATGGCATCAAAATCGGATCAGTCGAGATCGACCTGCCCACTTTCCTGAAACGCAAAGACGAGGTCGTGGCCAAAAATGTCGGTGGCCTGGCCTTGCTCGCCAAGGCCCGCAAGGTGACGGTGATCACCGGTGAGGCGTCGTTCACATCCGCCACCACCCTCTCGATCAAGGGTGAGAAGGAAACCTCGCAGGTCACAGGAAAAAATATTGTCATCGCCACCGGATCCGCTCCGGTCGAACTGCCGTTTATGAAGTTCGACGGCAAAACGATCGTGTCGAGCGATCAGGCAATCGCTTTTGATTCCGTGCCGAAAAAACTCGTGGTGGTCGGCGGCGGCGCCATCGGCCTTGAGCTGGGTTCGGTGTGGTCGCGACTCGGAGCAGACGTCACCGTGGTTGAGTTTTTGCCCAAGATCGTTGCCGCCTACGACGACGACATCGTGCGTAATTTCACGCGAATCCTGCAGAAACAAGGCCTCAAGATCGAAGTCGGAGCGAAGGTCACCGGCTTCGCCAACGGTGTGCTCACCGCGGAACGTGGCACCGACAAACTCTCCTTCCCGGCCGACAAAGTCTTGGTCGCCGTGGGACGCCGCTCCTTCACGGATTCGCTCGGACTTGAGAAAGCAGGCGTTCAACTCGACGAAAAAAAGCGCGTCAAAGTGGATGGTCACCTGAAAACCTCCGCGCCCAACATCTGGGCGATCGGCGATGTCGTCGCCGGCCCGATGCTCGCACACAAGGCCGAGGAAGACGGGGTTGCGGTGGCGGAATGGATCGCCGGCAAACACGGCCACATCAACTGGGACCTCGTCCCCGCGATCGTGTACACGCACCCGGAAGTGGCCAGCGTTGGCCTCGGGGAAGATGCCGCCAAGGCGAAGGGTCTGGCGGTGAACATCGGTAAATTCAATTTCGCGGCCAATGGCCGCGCGATCGCTGCCGACGCCATGGACGGCTACGTGAAGATCGTCGCCGATGCAAAAACCGACAAAATTCTGGGAGCACAAATTCTCGGCGCGAACGCCGGGGAAATGATCAGCGAGATCGTCACGCACATGGAATACGGCGGCAGCGCCGAGGATCTCGGCCGAACAATTCACGCCCATCCCACGATGAGCGAAGCGATCAAGGAAGCCGGGCTGGCGGTAAACAAGAGCGCCATCCACGCGCTGTAGGCCAGATATTCTCCCAGCGGAAAGTTTGGACCGTGGGAGCGGCTTGATGCCGCGATGAACGTTGATCGCGGCGTAAAGGCGCTCCCACCAACCTCGGCAGACTCAGCCGCCAGAGAGCATTTGCTTCATCTGCTCCTTGAACTGCTGCTGTTTTGCCTCGAATTGTTTGAGTCGTTCCGCATGCGTCGCCGCTTCGGTTTCCAGTGCCGCCTTGTCCGCGGCCAGCATGGACTGATCCGCAGTGAGCTGGGTCTGGGCTTTCTTGATCTGCGCGAGTTGCGTGCGGGTCTTGACCTCGGACTCCTGCATGGCCGTTTCCTGCGCCGCCAGTTCGCGTTGGAGAATCTCCTGCTTGGTTCGAGCCGCGGTAATTTCGGTCCGCTCGGTGGCAATCTTGGCCAGGCTCTGCTTGATGACCAGCTGATCGGTTTCGAGCTTCTCCTGCTCGATCGCCAGCTGCGCCTTGATGGGCGCGATTTCCTTTTCCTTCTGGGCAATCTGTTCCTCGCGATCAGTCAGATCGAGCATGCGTTTTTGCAGGGCGGCCTCCGCCTTGGTGCGTTCCGCCTTCTCGGCCGCGACCGCTTTTTCCCACTGGGCTTTTTCGGCGGCCTGCGCCTTGGCTTCCTGCTCCAAACGGGTTTGCGTCTGCTTGTTCAGCAGTGCGGCCGAATCCAGCTTTTCCTGATCCGCCAGCAACTGCTTCTGCCCGTCGGCAATTTCCTTCTGCTTGGCTTCGAGAGTCTGTGCGCGCTGGGTGAGTTCTTTTTCGCGCGCCGTGGCCTTGGCTTCGTTCTCGGCGCGGATTTTGTCGAGCTTTGCCTGGCCCTGTGAAACGAGGCTCTGGTCCGCTTCGACCTTCTGCTGATCCGCGAGGAGTTTTTTGCGGCCATCCGCAAGCTTTTGCGCCTCGGCTTCGAGGCCCTGAACCGCTTTTTCGCGCTTCGCAAGTTCAGCTTCCGCCTTGGCCTTCTCCGCCTTGTCCGCGGCGACCGTTTTCTCCCACTGCGCTTTTGTCTGCTCGAGGGCCTGCTGGCCCTGTTTGATCATCGCCTGCGCGGTATCCAGTTTTTCCTGCTCCACGAGAATCTGGTCTTCCGCTTCCGCCTGCTTCTTCTGTTGGGCATCGAGGGCCAGCGCCCGGTCCACCAGCGCATTTTCCCGCTGGGTAAACTTCGCCTCGGTGTCCGCGCGCAGCTTTTCCTGCTTTGCCTTGTTCTGGGTCAGAAGATTTTGCTCGGTCTCCAGCTTCTCCTGCTCAGCCGCCATTTTTTTCTGACCCTCGGCCAGCTTCTGCAAATCCGTGTCGAGCCGCGCCAGCGCTTTCTCGCGCTCCACAAAGCCCGCCTCGGCCTTGGTCTTGGCCACCTGCCATGCGCCCTGCGCCTGATCCCAGTCCAGCTGGGCCTTTTCGAATTCGGCTTTCTCCGCGGCAATTTTTTTGGCCTGGGCCGCGCTCTCGTCGAGCGCCGTCTTGGCCTGCTCCATTTTCTGGACGCGTTCCTTTTCCAGCTTGGCCTTGGACTGGACCAGCTGCATCAGCTCGTCCTCCATTTTTTCCTGCGACGTCGCCAGCTGCCGGTTTTTCTCCTCGAGAACCTTTTTCTCCGCCGCGAGGGTCTGCTCGCGCCGGATCAAATCCGCCTCGGCGGCCGGTACCACCGGAGCCGCCGCCGCCTTCGCCGCTTCAAATTTTTTCTGCGCCTGCGCCAGCAGGAGACGCTCCTCCTCGAGTTGCTGGCGCTC
>JBEHXD010000351.1:0-6069 GCA_048498875.1 Verrucomicrobiota bacterium | reverse complement strand
ACTAAAGTTTGCGGAGCACGCGCAGCTTCGCGGAGCGGCTGCGGGGATTGGCGGCGAGTTCCGATTCGGAAGGAGTGACGGGCTTGCGGGTCAGCGGATCCGCGTGTTTTTCGCGCAGTTGCTGCGGCGTGGCGTCATTTGCGTCGACCGGCAGGCCGCAAGCCTTGCGGAAAAATTGCTTCACCGGACGATCCTCCAGCGAATGAAAGCTGATCACCGCGAGTACGCCACCGGCGGCTAGTTTCTCGAAAGCGGCCGGCATTGCGCGCTCGATGGCGCCAATCTCGTCATTGACTGCAATCCGGATGCCCTGAAAGGCCCGGGTGGCGGGATGAATGCGGCTCTCGCGCTTCAGCGCCGCCGGAATCGCATCCGCAATCAATTCGGCCAGCGAAGCCGTGCTGGCCAGACGGCCGGTCCCACGGGCGCCTTCAATGGCGTCAACAATCCGGCGCCAGCTCTTGTCCTCGCCATAATCACGAATCGCGCGAACGAGCGCCTCGTGGCTGGCCACTTCCAGCCATTTTCCCGCCGGCTGCCCTTCCCTCGGATTCATACGCATGTCGGCCAGGGCGTCCTGGCGGAAGGCAAACCCCCGGGCCGCTTCGTCGAGTTGGAACGACGAAACCCCGAGATCGAACAAAATTCCATCGAAGTCCCCGTCCGCGAGCGAACTGAGACTGTCGAAGTTGAGGTCCACGAAACGAAACGTCTCGGGAAATTCCGCGCGCAATTTCGCCGCGCGTTCCTGGGCGGCGGGGTCACGATCGAGCGACGTGACGTGCGCCCCGGTTTTAAGCATCGCCCGGGTGTGGCCACCGCCACCGAAGGTGCAGTCCACGAAGCGCTGTCCCGCGCGCGGCGCGAGGTATTCCAACACCTCGTGCAACATCACGGGTTTGTGCCCCTGACTCATGGCTGGCAGATCGAACTCAAGAGCGGACGCGGGCATGGAGTTTTTTCCAGGGTGCGACAATGGAGAGAGGTTCCCGGAGCATCAGCCGGCGGTTGGCGCAGAACACCGGTGAAAGTTTTGGGAGGGGCTGGGAGCGGATCAGGGTAAGGGTTTTCATAATTAGAGCCCGATGCGGCGCATCATATCGCCGAAGTTTTCGCCGTCCGTGGCGCGTTTCATCTCCGCCCAGCGAGCCGGGCTGAGGATGTTGAAAGTGTCGCCCATGCCGGAAAGCACCGCGTCCTTCGCGATGCCCGCATGGCGCAGGAGGTCGGCGTTCACGCCAAAGCGCCCCTGCTTGTCGAAAGTGAACGAAAGCGCATCGGAAAAAATCCGCGCCTTCACCGCCTGCGCGTCGCGATCCGAAAGCTTCATCTCCGAAATGTCCGCGAGCAGCTTCGCCACGCGCGCGGGAGGAAGCACCGCAATGTAACCGTCCGGATGCGGAATCGCCAAAAAAGTCTCCGTCTCCGTATGCACCCAGCGCCAGAGCGACGGAATCGTCAGACGGTTCTTTTCATCGAGCGAGTGCTCGAAGCGACCGGAATAAACGATTGTGCCTGTTTGCGACATTGGGGGTGCTCTGGAATCCCCTGCCCTCCAGAACGCCCCATTTCTCCCCATTTTACACCCCACAGTCAAGAAAACACCCGCGGGTTTTGGGTAAAATTATTCACAAATTACTCTCGAGACGCCGCCATGAACGCCGCGGAAGACATCAAATGGGCCGCATTCGGAAAACCTCTTCCCGCCCCAGCGTGCGGCGAAACGCTCACAGCAGGTTACTGGTAGGCTCAAATACCAACGCCGCAAATCCAGTAGGTGGCGGGCTTGCCCGCCATTCTGCTGGCCAGCAGAACGCGCACGTTCGCAAACCACCGAAAGAAGTCACACGATCAGCGGGAGGCTATTCGCAACGCAACGCGACCAGTGGATCAGTTGCAGCCGCGCGCCGCGCAGGGATCCAGCTCGCCAACACGGTGACTGCGATCAAAAGGACGGCCACACCTGCATAGGTTGCGGGATCGCTCGGCGATAGCTGAAAAAGCATTCCGGAGACTGCGCGAGTGACCGCCAGGGATCCGACCACACCGAAAATCACCCCAAGGAAAACCATTGAAAGCGACTCCCTTAAAATCATCCAAAGGACGCGTCCCGGCATCGCGCCGAGCGCCATGCGAACGCCGATCTCGCGAGTGCGGCGGACCACGGTGAAGGCCATCAAGCCATAAAGACCAATGCAAACGAGGGCGATGACCAGGGCACCGAAAAAACTCAGGAACGAGGCGAAGAGACGGGGCTGTCGGGCAAAATCGCGCAAACGGTCGTCCATGGTTTGCACCTCATAAAGCGGCAGGCCGGGATCTATCTCCTGCATGACCCGCCGAACCGAAGGGACGATCGCAAGCGGATCAGATTTGGTCCGAATCGCAAAATAGGCCTCGGTAAAACTTTGATCGAGTTCATCGAGCAGATTGTACGGTTTGTACACGATGGCCGTCTCCTGTTTCTTGGGATCGTCATACTTGGAGTTGCCCACGACGCCGATAATTTCGCCGAGATTCGTGCTGCGCCCGACTACATTTTCTTCCTGGAAGTATTTTACTGCGAATGCCCGATTCACGATGATGACCCTTTTTCCCGATACGACATCCTCAGCAGTGAATTCCCGTCCAAGCAGCATTCCGATTTGGTAGGTTTTGAAAAATGCCGCATTGACGCCGTTCGTCGCGACCGAGTGATCTTTTTCGCCGGGAGGCGGCACGTATCCAGGCACCTCAAGGAACGATGACCATAACAAATTTCCCAGTATCGGCAGGCGCGAGAAGGTAGCATAGCCCACCCCGGGAATACGGGCAAGGCGTTCGTTGATTCGCGCAAACAGGATTTTATTGGCCGAACCATGGGAGTCATCCGAGGTGTTTTCTATTCGGAAGAGGAGCAAATGAGTACGCTCAAAACCAACGTCTATCCCCTGCATGTTCCGGAGGGTTCGCACGAAGAGTCCCGCACTGATCAGCAGGATAAGAGACATTGCAATCTGGACTGACATCAGAGTCGGTTGAAGAGCCGATCTCGAACCACCCCTGCCGCGTCGATCGCTCCCTTTAAGCTCCGAGTTCACGGTCAGCCTGGTTGAAAGGAGCGCGGGGATAAGCCCGAAAATTATTCCGGTAAATACGGCCACGCCCACGGTAAAGACAAGGACGCGCCCGTCGATCGGCATCGTGATGCCAGAGTTGTTAAGCGGAAGAAGCGCGATCAGCAAATTTCGGCTCCAATGCGCCAGCAAAACACCCAGTCCGGCTCCCAGAAATGCAAGGACGAGACTCTCGGTCAACAATTGGCGGATCAAACGCGAGCGGCTGGCGCCGAGAGCCAGGCGCATGGCAATTTCCTTGGTGCGACTCGAAGCCCGCGCCAACAACAGATTCGCCAGGTTTAAGCAGGCGATCAACAAAACCAGCCCGACGATCGCGACCAGAATCATGAGAGAACGGCGATTGGAATGCCCGGTTTCACTCAGTCCACGCGCGCCGGAGGTCGCGCTGAGAAAGGGGCGGACGACCTCGGTCCTGGTTTGGTCCGTCGCGATGGCCGTCTGACTGGCAGCCGGCTGCACAGCCATCACCGTCTGCAGAAAAACTCCCTGCAATTGGGCACAGGCTTGATCAGCCGAGGCACCGGAATTTAGCCGACCCATGATATGCAGCCACCAGTTCCATGGTTCGTTTAAGAGCGGGCCCTTGCCTTTCAGGACAACATCCTGGGCGACAGCAAGCGGCACCGAAAAGTCCACCGGCGTTCCAATCTGCTGGGGACCTCGAAAGTCGGACGGTGTGATCCCGATAATGGTCACGGGAACTTTATTCAAAGTAATCGATTTTCCCAAAATGGAACTATCGCGGGCAAATCGATGCTCCCAATAGCGGTAGGATAGCACCACGACCGGCGGGGCTCCCGGTTGATCATCCGAGGGGCCAATCAAACGTCCGAGCACAGGCAAAACGCCGAGGACCGGGAAGTATTCGCCCGAGACTGTCTGGCATGACGATACCGCCTCAGGCACGCCGTCAATCACGCCGTTCATTTCCGAAAGCTGTCCGAAGGCAAACTGCGTCGAGAGTGAATCGCGCACCCGGCGAAAGTTCTCGAAAACGGAAACGGAGAATCCGTTGTTCACCTGCAGCCCGATAGCTGGATCGATCTCTTGCTCACCGGTAAAACCCACGCGATCCCAATCGAGGTCATCGACGCCATGCCAGCGAAAAACCACCAGTTGATCCGGATTTCTTACGGGCAAAGTTTTTAGCAAAACCTCATTTACCAAACTGAATACCGCGGTGTTCGCACCGATGCCGAGCGCGAGCGAGAGCAACGCCACCGCGGTAAATCCGGGATTTCGCCGCGATTGTCTGATCACGTAACGCAGGTCCTGAAAAAATTGCTCCACAAAAACGAAATTCCGCTCGTCCCGCGCCCGTTCCTTAATCTGCTCAAGTCCCCCAAAAGCACGAAGCGCCGCGTTTCGCGCCTCGTCCACGGACATTCCCGTTTGAAGATTTTTCTCCGTGCGGAGCTCAATGTGATACTGCAGTTCCTCCAGCATTTCGGCCTCCCGACCCCGCCGGCGAAAAATCGAGCCAAGCCGGTAAAAGATTTTTCGGAAGGCGTCCACCGGGAGCATCACGCGTTCTTCAACACTTCTCCAATGGCGAACGCCACCCGGAGCCAGGATTCACGCTCATTGTCCAGCTGCCTGACTCCGTTTTTCGTGAGCGAGTAGATTTTCGCCCGGCGCCCCTTCTCCGACTGACCCCAATCGGATTTGATCCATCCCTTGGCTTCCATCCGATAGAGCGACGGGTAAAGCGAGCCTTCCTCCACGTCCAATATTTCCTTCGAAAGGACGTGGATTTTTTCGCCAATGCCAAAGCCGTGCACCGGGCCGGACTTCAACACGCGAAGGATGAGCAGATCGAGCGTTCCCGAGAGTAATTCAGTCTTTTCCATATTTACCTAGATAATCTAGGTGATTAGGCTTGAAGCCTAGATAGTCAAGGCTAAGGGTTCATCTGCATGACCAAAGTTTTGAAATTCTTTTTTCTAAGCAGTGTCATTCTCACGCTGTTGCCCGCGCACAGTTTTGCCGCGCCCCCGATTCCCGCCACCCCTGCTGGCGCAGCTTTGGGCGCTTGGTTGACCTCCTTCAATTCGGGCGATGCCAGCTCGTTGAAGGCGTTCTACGATTCTTACAACTGGAAGTATGGGAGAATCGAAGAGGATCAAAAACTCCGGTCCACCACTGGCGAACTTGCCCTGTTGCGTGTAACACTGGATGAGAAGTTCGAAATTCAAGCCCTTTTGAAAGAAAGCAAATCGGGTATACGCATCCGGATCAGAATTCTGATTAATGAGAAAAATCCTCCATCGATTGATGGTATCATGCTCCTTACCGGTACGACCCCCTTTCCAAAATGACCGGCTTTGTCGTACGTAGTGCTTCAACTCCACCGATTCAAATCTGTCCGACGAAAAGCATGACCGGGATCATAAAATTTCTACTTCTCTGCGGTGTGGTTCTAACGATATCGCCCGGCCGCAGTTTTGCTGCGGCCCCGATTCCCGCCGCTCCTGCGGGCGCCGCTTTTAACGCCTGGTTGACCGCCTTCAATTCGGGCGATGTTAATTTGATGAAGGCCTTCATCGATTCCTACGGCGTGGATCTTAAGCTCGAGGATATGCAGAAAATCAGGGCCGCGAACGGCAGCTACGCTTTGCTCCGCGTGACTTTGGATGATAAGCTCCGCCTCCAGGCGCTGTTAAAATCAGATAGCACCGGCCAACGGTGGCGCATTGCGATTTACCTGGATGAGAACAAGACTTCGCGGATCGCAGGTATCTGGCTCGTCACTGGTTCAGCCCCGCTGCCATAAGGAGGCGTTTTTTATCGCAGTATTCCGGGTAGGTGGCGGGCTCGCCCGCCATTCTGCTGGCCAGCAGAACGCGCAAGTGCGCAACCTACCCTTAGGCGCGACACAGCGTCGCCAGGCGGCGCACGCCTTCCCGGATTCGATCGGGCATGGAGTTGGAAAAATTCAGTCGCAGGTAAT
>JBEHXD010000350.1:0-6089 GCA_048498875.1 Verrucomicrobiota bacterium | reverse complement strand
GTGTTCAACCAGTTTAATGCCGATATTTTTGGTGAACCGGGGCCTGAAGCGGAGATCGAGCTGATCGCTCTTCTGATCCAGTGTTTATCCGGCTTTGGTCTGACCAAGGATGATTTTTATATTCGTCTGAGCGATCGCGATCTTTGGTTTTTTTATCTGGAGGCCCTCGGCTTTGATGAATTGAAATCGCGGGGTATTTTGTCCGCGATCGATCGCTATGAAAAAATGGGCGACGACGCGTTCAAGGGCTTTACCGACGCGCACGGTGGACTCGATTCTGCGCTGAAGGAGAAGATCCTGGCGTTTCTGAAAATAAAAAGCCTGTCCGAGCTCGAAGCCGCACTGGCGCCCTTTCAATCTGACAAACTGGCGGTGCGACTCGCTGACTGGCGGAAGGTGATCGCGGGTTTGTCGGCGATGAAGCTTGCCGATTTTATCTCCGTCGATCTCGGCGTGGTGCGTGGTCTGGCCTACTATACCGGCTTTGTGTTTGAAGCGTTTGATCGCAAGGGCGATTTGCGGGCGCTCGCCGGAGGCGGTCGTTACAACGATCTGGTCAAAAAATTGGGCGGTCCTGATTTGCCGGCGGTCGGATTTGCCATTGGCGATGTGACGACCGGATTGTTGCTGGAACAACGCGGCCTGACCCCGCAATTCCTGACCGCACCGGACATCTATGTCGTGATCGGCGGGGAGAAGGAGCGCGTAGCCGCTTTTGGTGACATTCACGCGTTGAGGTCTGGCGGATGGCGCGTGGAATATCCCTTCAAGGATCTTGCTTTTGGCAAGCAGTTCAAAGCGGCGGCCGAATCCGGCGCAAAGCTTGCATTGATCTATGGCACCGACGAAATCGCCAAAGGGGTGGTCAAGGTGCGTGACCTCGGGGATCGATCGGAGCAGGAGGTTCCCTCCGCGCAGGTGACTGCTTTCGTTCGCGACTTTTTTGCGGGTCACTAGTTTGCATGCAACATTACTCGGGGAAAAAGCCGGATGCATTCAGAATGTCCGAGGAAATTGTAGTTTTTGGGAAAATAGTTGCCGGGCTCGCCGCACTTTACGTCGTTGCGACCATCCTCGGTCATTTTTACTCGCTGGCGGCGATTTTTCCGCGGCCACCGGTCGCTTATACGCTCACCGCTGATTATATTCAGCTAACTGCGCCCGATGGGGTGAAGCTGGCGGCCCGGCTTTGGCCGAATCCCAAGGCAAAGTATACCCTGCTTTATTTGCATGGGAATTATGAAGATCTTGGGAGTATCGATGATTATATTCCCAAATTTATCGACGAAGGTTATGCGGTTTTCGCGATCGATTACCGGCACTATGGACACAGTGAAGGCGAGCCGACTGAAGCGAATACGAATGCAGACGTCGAAATGGCCTATCACTATCTTCGAAACACCCTCCATCTTCCGGCGGACCGGATTGTGTTGTTTGGTTATTCGTTGGGCAGTGGCCCGGCCGTTGAACTCGCGCTTCATCAGCCGGCGGCGGGGCTCATTCTTCAGGGACCGTACGTCAGCACTTATCGCGTGATGACTCACATCCCGATTTTTCTCGGAGACAAATTCGTCAATATTACGAAGGTCCCGCGCTTGAAACTCCCCGTGATGGTGATTCACGGAACCGCGGATGCGACCATTCCTTTTTGGCATGGGGAGGCGATCTATGAGGCGATTACTGCGCCCAAGACAAAGTTGTTCGTCGAGGGCGGCCACCACACGCACTTGCGGGAATACACGGGTAAGCGCTACTGGGACGAAATGAAAAAATTCACGGATTCGCTCAGCGGAGCGGTGGCGCCTCCGTCCTGAGCCGCGGTCACCAGACTGCCGGCCAGCTTTCCGCGGGCTCCTCGGCGCCGAAAGCAGCACGAAACTCCGGGAAATTTGCCACCGGCCCCAGTACCCGCCACCGCGCCGGGCTGTGGACATCGCTTTCAACATGCAGACGAATCTGTTCCGTTCGCTCGTTGGTCCGCCAGCCCTGCGCAAAGGCGATGAAGAAACGTTGATCGGGGGTGAAACCATCGATGGGGGAAAGTTTTTTACCCGCGGTGGCGAGTTTGAAGGCTTCATAGGACACACGCAGTCCGCCGACGTCCGCGATGTTTTCCCCCAGCGTCTGGTGCCCGTTGATATGCAGTCCCGGTAGGACTTCGAAGGCATCGTACTGTTTGGCGACAAGTTCGGCGCGCTCGGTGAAGTGCTTCGCATCGTCTTCGGTCCACCAGTTTTTCAAGTTGCCGGCCGCATCATAATGCCGGCCCTCGTCATCGAAACCATGCGTGAGCTCGTGACCGATCGTCGATGCAAGGGCGCCGTAGTTGCTGGCATCGTCGGCATTTTCATCAAAAAATGGCGGCTGCAGAATTCCGGCGGGAAAACACATTTCGTTCAGGGTCGGCTCGTAGTACGCGTTGTTCGTTTGCGGCGTCATGAGCCACTCGTTGCGATCAACCGGCTCGCCCAATTTCGCCAGCTGCCTCTGCGTTTCAAACGCTGAAGCGGCGATAACGTTGCCGACATAGGAGTCGCGGGTAAGGGTGAGTTTCGAATAATCGCGCCACTGGTCGGGATAGCCGACTTTGGTGCGCATGGTGTCGATTTTTTTGTAAGCCTCGGTTTTGGTCGCATCGCTCATCCAGGCGGCGTCGCGAATCCGGTTGCGCATCGCTTGAAGATGAAATTTCACCATCGTCAGGGCGCGTTGCTTGGCGGCGGGGCTGAATGCCGTCTTCACGTAGAGCTGCCCCAGGTCCTCGCCGATGGCATTGTCCGCGGCCGCCATGACGCGTTTCCAGCGGGGTTTCAGTTCCGTGGTGCCGGAAAGTTTCCGGCTGTAGAAGGCGAAATCTTCGTCAACCAACGCGTGATTCAGGTATCCTGCGGACTGATTCAAGACTTCCCAGGTGAGGTAGGCCTTCCAGTTTTCCAGCGGCTCCGCATGAATCAATTTTCCCAGGGCGATAAAAAATTCCGGCTGTCCGACCAGGACGTTTTTTTCGGCCGGAGGAAACTGCAATGGCCGCAAAAAATCCTCCCAGGCGAAATCGGCGGTCAGTTTCCCCAATTCGCTCCGGGCGTATTTGTGGTAATTTTTTTCGCGGTCGCGCAGGTCGGTCAGGGTAAGCGAGGCTTCGGCGAGCTTGGTTTCCAACGCCATGATGGCGTCCGCTTTGCTTTTTGCGTGAACGGCGGTTTCTCCGGCGAGCTCAAACATTTTGGCCACATGGGCGACATAGGCGCGGCGGACTTCCTGGGCTTCCTCACCGGACCGGAAATAGTATTCCCGTTCGGGAAGTCCCAGTCCGCCCTGGCTGAAGGAGGCGATCATCGCGGTGGCGTCCTTGTCATCGATCTGCACCCCAAATCCCAGTGCCACGGGAAGGCCGTCGGCGTACAAACGTCCCATGAGGGCGGGGAGGTCGTCGGCGCGATTGATCTGCTCAATCTGGGCAAACCAGCTCCGCAACGGTTGGATGCCGGACTTTTCGATCGCGGTTTCATCCATGCCCGCGGCATAAAAATCACCGACCCGCTGCGCGAGGCTGCCCTTCGCCCCGCTGGTTTTTGCGGACGTTTCCAGAATGGATTTTAAAATCACATAGCTGCGCTCGTTGATTTCCTGATTCACGCCCCAAGCCGAATATTCCCCGGGAATCGGTACGTGGTCGAAAGCTCCGTTCGCGTAAGTGTAGAAGTCTTTCACCGGGGGGACGGTCGTGTTCATATACGACCGGTCCACCCCCACAATCGGATGCCCGGCACCCAGGGCCTGAACGGAAACGAGACAGGCGAGCAGGGATGGGATGGCGAGGATTGATTTCATGCGAGTGGGAACGCGGTGTGTCCGGTCAGGCGAGGTTCTCCGGACCAAACGCCCCGGGCAGCAGCGCGGAAATTGAGACGTCGATTTCGTCCCGGCCCGAGCAAAACGAAACCACCCGGGCGTCGGCGCCAAATTCGTGAATGACCTGCCGGCAGGCGCCGCAGGGAGCGGTGGCCGTGGGCGTGGATGTGTACACCACCACGCATTTGACCTTTCTTTCGCCAGCCGCCACCGCTGAAAAAATCGCGGTTCGTTCGGCGCAATTGCTCAGGCCGTAAGAGGCGTTTTCCACATTGCAGCCGGTGTAAATCCGGCCCGAATCCGTCAGGATGGCGGCGCCCACCTTGAAGCGGGAGTAAGGTGCATAGGCCTGCCTAGCGGCGGCCTTGGCGGCGGTTTTCAGCTTCTTCAGTTGGGCCGGGGTCGGGGTCACACCGGCTTTATTCGTTCACTTTGTGGCATTTCTCAACGGCAAATGCGAACGGGCCCGAGTCGGGTTTCGCAGGCTCCAACGACAGATCCATGGGAGAACCATTTTGGTTCTTTTTAATATAAGGAACCATTTCAGTTCTTATTTGATAAAAGAACCAATTTGGTTCTCTATCTTCGCCATGAAATACCTCGTCCTGATCGGTGATGTCCTGGGCTCCAAGCAGCTGCCCGAGCGGGCGCAGTTTCAACGTCGGCTGAAGGCGGTGCTGCATGGCTTGAATCACCGCCGCAAAACGATCATTTCCCCTTATACGCTCACGTTGGGGGACGAATTTCAAGCGGTGTACCGCGATGCCACCGGCGCGTTTGCCGATATCTTTTCCCTGCTGGCCCAGATTGCTCCGGTCCAGGCGAGGTTTTCCCTCGCGGTGGGTGAAATCGTTACCCCCATCAATTCCCACCAGTCGATCGGCATGGATGGCGAGGCCTTTCACCGGGCGCGGGTCCGGTTGGAAAAATTGAAAGGCCAGGGACGCTTGTTGGGAGTTCACGATTCCGGCGACGCCCGCTGGCGCCTGCCTTCCTCGTCGCTGGCGGTGCTCTCCGGCCTGATCGAAGGCTGGCGGCAAAAAAGGCTGCAATTGTTTGCCGGCGTGCTTTCCGGGGCGTCCGTGTCCGAACTCGCCCGGCAAACCGGCATCACGACGCGTGCGGTGAACAAAAACATCCGTGCGGCGGACCTTGACGAATGGAAGCACATCGTGGATGAAATTTCCCGGCTTTTAAGCGAAGAGATCAAAGCTCGATGAACCCCGCCTTCCTGATTTTCGCCAACACGGTGCTCCTGACGCGGCTGTTTGTGTTGTTCAAGGACGACGTGGTGACCGCGCGACCGTGGGTCATTAAAACTTTGGTGGAGCTGGCAGTGTTGCTGGCGTGTTATCGATTGTCTGGGGTCGGTTGTGGCATCGCGATTGTCGTGGTGGCGGCAAATTTCATCGGGTGGCGTTGGGAGACGCACGCGCGCCGGCGCAAAAACCTCGGACGTTTGTTGATCGGGATGGGAGAGTTGCTGGGCTTGAGTTTCTTTTTTGCCCCGGGCCTGTCGGTTTCCCTGCGCGAAGGGCTCAACGATATGGTGGGATACCTGCGCGATTTTTCCGCTTTGGCGCCGCTGGCGGATATCAGTGACGCAAAATTCCAATTGGAACTGGCCGGCCTGTTGCTCGCCGGCAACGAAGCCAACCTCGTGATTCGCGCCGTATTCGACCTTCTGGAGCTGAAGCCGCGCGCGCTGCCGTCGGGCAAGGGCGAAATCGATGTGGGGGAATTTAACCGCGGCCGCGTGATCGGCCTGTTGGAGAGGGTGTTGCTCTACTGGTTTATTTTGCACGGACAATTCGGGGCGATCGGTTTCATTCTCGCGGCCAAAGCCTTCACCCGATTCAAGGCCCTCGATGATCGCGCGTTCGCGGAATACGTGCTGATTGGCACGCTGCTTTCCGCCTGCCTGGCGATGCTCTCGGGCGGAGTCGTGCAGTGGCTGATGCGCTGAGCTTAATTGTAGGTTGCGTGCTTGCCACGCAACGTGGCGCGACAAGCGCGCCACCTACGAATGCGACCCGACGCGCGTACTGCAAAAACGGATCACGTCGGCCCCGCAGGATCCAGCGAGCGCCACAGGTACCAGCTGGCAACGGAACGATAGGGCTGCCAGCGGCTGGCGTGCCTGATAATGGCTTCCGGCTTGGGATCTTTGCGTTTGTTGTAGAGTTTTTTAAAACCGAGCCGGATGGCGAAATCCCCGGTGGGCATCACATCAGGAC
>JBEHXD010000349.1:0-6098 GCA_048498875.1 Verrucomicrobiota bacterium | reverse complement strand
CTTCATCAATTCCTCCTGCACCATGTCCTGCACTTCCTCGATGTGGAGGAAAGCCTGTTTCACCTGCAGGGCGCGTTCGGTCACCGCGCGGGTAATGGCCGTGGCGGGAGCAGGATCTTTTTGGAGAGAGAGGAACGCTTTGCGAATGGCGATTTCGATCTTCGCTTCATTCCACGGCACCACCTGGTGGTTGCGGCGGATGAGGCGGACGGTAACCCCGGCGGTGTCACGTTGCAGAAGGTTGAGTTTCTGCGCGCGCTTGAGCAGGAGGCTCTTGGCGACGTCGTGGGCGTTGTTATCAACCAAAGTTTTTTCGATGAGCACGTAGAGATCGTGAAGGGAAACGCGCAGGGGGCCGCGCTCCAGGGCTTTTTTCGTGAGATTGGAAGCGACTTCGCGGGTAACATCGGCGACGAAGCGCTGGTTCTTCTCGTTGAAGATATCTTTCTCGCCTTTCGCCTGCATGAGGTTGGCGAGGGAGCGGCCCACGGTGTCGGCGACTTCGCTCAGGTCGAAGCGTTCTTCACCATGGGGGCAGAGGACTTGGACTTCCGGCACGGTCACAGCCTCGTCACGGAGGATGTCGCGCCAGTTATAATTGGGTTTCTGATCCTGCGGTACGCCACTGAGCTTCTTCAGGGCTAGGTCTTGGACAATGGAAGGTGCATGCATGGGCAGACGGAGGGGTAGGGTAAACGGGGTTAAACCGAGAACAGGAAAGGGAGGGATGACTGACTAAAAACGTGGCTCAGAGTTCGTCGTCGCTGGACCCGTGAAGGGCGGAGGACTTCTGATACTCGGTGACGCGACCTTCGAAGAAGTTTTGCTCCTTCTTGATGTCCATCATTTCAGCGAGCCACGGCAGTGGGTTCTTGACCCCGGCATTGAGCGGGGTGAGACCGACGCCTTCGAGGCGACGATCAGCAATAAAATCGATATAGGTAAGAAATTCCTCAATGGCGAGGCCGACGGCGTTTACCGGCAGGCAGTCGCGAATGAAATCTTTCTCGAGGCTGATGCCTTCCGCCATGGTCTGGCGGAGCTCTTCCTTGAATTCGGGAGTCCAGATCTCGCGATTCTCCTCGATCAGGTCCATGAACAGATTCCGGAAGAGTTCGATGTGGTTCGATTCATCGCGCAGGGTGTAGCGGAACATCTGGCCGATGCCCGGGAACTTGTTCTGGCGATAGAGAGCCAGCACCATGCCGAAAAGGCCGTAGAACTGGGTGCCTTCCATGCACTGGCCGAACACGAAAATGTTTTTTGCCAGCAGACGCTTGTTCTCGATCTTCGTCATGTCGAGATCGCGACGGAGGTCGCGCGACACCTTGTTGACGAACTCGTTTTTCTTTTCGATCGATTTGATGTCCTCGAACATCGCCTCGCACTCGTGCGGATTGATGCCCAGCGAGGAAATCATGTAGAGCAGCGAATCGGCGTGAATGTTTTCCTCGTGCGCATGACGACCCAGCACGAGCTTTAACTCGGGAGCGGTGACGAGCTCGCGCACGACGTGCTGGATGTTGTCACCGACGATGCCTTCGGCGGCGGAGAAATAACCGATGCCCATGCGAATGATCCAGCGCTCAATATCGCTGACGGTGGACGAATCGCGCCACTGCTCGATATCCTTGCCCATGGGAACGTCCTCCGGCTCCCAATGGTTCGTCTTCATCGTCTTGTAGAGATCGTAGGCCCATTGGTACTTCAGTGGCAGAATGTTGAAGTAGGGAACCTGGCGTCCATTGATGACTTTTTTGGCGGAGAAAGCGGCTTCAGCCTTTTCTTGGTCGAGAACGAACGTCTTGGTACCAACGGAAAACGATTTTTGCATGGCGATACGGAGTGACGGAAACGAAGGGAAACGGGTGGGAAAACGAAGTGAGCCCCGTGGTTTAGAGACGATAGAAAGGTTCTGGCCACTAAAAGTTGCCAAAACTTCCTAACACGTTGTCGACCACCACAGGATGTGGATGCGTGGAACCTTGACCACAACTAATGGAAATCCGTGCCGGCTCCGTCAAATAGATTAAAAGCCTAATTTGCAAATTTTACGTCAATTTTTGATGGACAATAAAAACGTGCCTCATCTCCGCCAGGTCGCCGGATTTTTTACCGCAGTCCTTTGATTTTTCAGAGGAAGACGGTTGGGTGATGGACAGACTAAAAACCGGAAAATATTTTCTTGACGCCTGCAAAAATCGCTCGCGCGAACTCCTCCGAGTGGAAATTTGATTTTTTAAAATTCAGACGCGGGGTTTTTCTTTTTTCGCACCGGCAATAATCATCGTTGGTCCAACCGGTGCGGCGGCGTGGGCGGAAAATTTTATCCACGCCGGGCATGGGACTGGAAATATCCGGCCTGCTGCGGTCTCTCGTGACTTTCACCGGGGCGTTTTCCTCGTCGCGACTCCGGGGTTTCGTGCGCTTCGCCGGGCGCAAAAAAAGCGGCTGCGATAATGCAGCCGCTTTGGCTTTTAAGAAATTCCCGGACTTCCCTTATCAGAAGGAGAGTCGCGCGGTCAGCTGAATGCGCCAGCGGGACATTGTATCGTCGACGAGATCATCGGCGGGAGCCCACGTCGTGGGTTTGATCTTGCCCGTCGTGTTGTCGATCGTCGCATTGCCCACGAGACGCCGTTCGAAGAGATCCTGCCCGGGACCGGTGGGAACGCGCTCGACGTAGTTGAACAATTTTTTCGAGACGAAGTTGCCGAAATTCGTGAAGTCGAGAATGAAGTCGAGTTTCGTCTTCCTGAAGTGCAACGGCACGGCCTGCCTGATGCTGAGGTCGAGCCGGTTGACCCACGGTTGATAGAACGCATTTTTCGGCGCATAACCGCCGGCGTACTTCGACAGGCCGTGGCTCTGAATATAAGCAAACATCGCGGTCTGCTGATCGGTGGGCAGCGCGGAGAAATCAAAGCGGGCATCGCTTGGGCCGCTCGGGATCGCCACCAGATCGTTGCCAGCCTGGCCGTCCTGATTCAGGTCGGTGCTGTAGGAGTAGGAAAACGGATTGCCGGTCCGGCCTTCATAATAAAGCGCAAGCGTCGTCGTGTACTGTTTAATGAAGTCGAACTCACGCGATACGCTGCCCTGGATGCGGTCCTTGACTTCGAAATCGGAGCGGCCGACCTCCCCGCTGTCCTGGTTGAATACCATATTGCGCTGCCACATGCCGGACGCGGTCGTCGCATTGTTGGATTGAGCTTCGGTGGCGTGACCGCGGCTGTAGGAGAGATTGAAGGCCCAGTGATTTTTCATGGGGCGATCCCACGAGATCGTCGCGTAAGTGGACTGGCCGGCCTGAATATTCTTCAGGTGATAGATATTGGTGTAGTTGGGATACTTCGCATTGACGGCCGCCGCGGGCGTGGTGCCTGTCGTGGGGGTGCCGTAGTAATAGGTACGGCCATCCGCGGCGGTGCCTTTGATCTTGAGCCCGTCGTTGATGATATAAAGCGCGTTGTGGTTGATGGATTCGACGACTTCAACCGAGACGGACGAGTCCAGGAACTTGAGCCGGTGATCGACGCCTAGATTCATGCGCCAGAGGGAAGGCATGTGCATCTTGTCATCCGCCAGATCGATTTCCGAGCGGGCCACGCCCGTTTGGGTCGCGGTTCCGTAAGGAGCGGCCGGATCAAAATTGTTGGCGAGATAACCAGTCAGGCCACCGGTGGGCAGGGTGGTGACACTGAATGTGCCTGACCCGGTGTTGCCGTAGGAATTCGACCAGAACACCCACGGGGCGCGTCCGACAAAGTAGCCGGCGCCGCCGCGTACCTGGGTGGTGCGGGCTTCATCGACCGCCCAGTTGAATCCGAAGCGAGGCGACACGTCATGAGCGCCATCGACCGTGCCGTCATTACGCATGCCGGTGTCGGCGAGAAACTGCTGATTGAGCGTCGGGCGGGTGCTGCTGCTGGAGCGGTCGTAGCGGACGCCGAAAAGAAATCTCAAGCGGGGCGAGTAGTCGATTTTCACCTGGGCAAAAATGCCCGCCTGCGTGTACTGGCTGGCCTCGGGGTAACCCCCTTTCAACGCGAGATCGGTGAAATTGCGCTGGAAGAAGCGCGAAATGTCGGCGGCGAAATCGGCGGGAGTGGCAAAATTGAACACGCCGTAGGAGAATTGCCGGAAGAGATTCGAATAGTCATTGGCCTCCATGTCGAAACCACCGCTGAACGTCAGGTTGTCGTGGTTGTAATCGGCGATCGCGCTGTAGTTCTTGGTGTCGACATTGATCTGATTGCCGTGACGGAAGCGCTCCGTGCCGAGCTCGACTACACCATTATTAATGGTGGCGCCCGCCTGGTTGGTGCCGGTGACACCGAAAATGTCGATTTCCGGGGCGATCGAATTGGTCGGCGTGTACTGGTCCTGTTTTACGTGCGACCATTTCAGCTCGGTTTTCAGATCAGGGGTCCAGGTGCTGAAGAGCTGGGCGGAAAGACTCTTTTCCTTGCGCAGCTGCGCGTAGAAATGGGAATCAAACGCCGTGACCGGACCACCGAGAAGATTCTGGGCGGTGACGCCGGAATTATTCAGGCCATTGCCCTTGGCCGTGGTGGAGAAATCACCGAATTGCGGCACCTGGCCATCAGTGGAGGTGTAACGGACGGAGAGCCGCTGGTCGCTGTTGATATTCCAGTCAATCTTGAGGAGTTTTTTCTCATCGTCGGCTGCCACGGCGGAACTGCCGCCGAGCTTGCCGTAGTTGACCTTGGTAATTTGGGCGATGCGCGCATTGATGAGATCGAGGTCGGCGGAGCTGACTCCCGGAAAACCGACCGTGACGGGCGGACTGATGCGTTTGAATTTTTCCCAGTTCAGGAAGAAGAACACATGATCCTTCCACAGCGGTCCGCCAAACGTCAGACCCTTGGTCGTGCGTTCCAACTTCGGAACGGATTTCACGCCCGTTTGGACGAGCTTGCGGTCATCCGGGCCTTGGAATTGCACTCCGGCGAGGTGGTCGCCGCTCCAGATATAATAAGCTGAACCGTGGAACTCATTTGTACCGCTTTTCGTGACGGCGTTAATCGAGGCACCGGTGAAGCCGCTGTAACGCGCGTCGTACGGCGAAAGCTGGACGGAGAGCTGCTCAATGGTATCGAGCGCCAGAGGATTGAAAAACGAAGCCAGCCCCGTGGCGTTGAGTCCAAACTGATCGTTGATCCGATTGCCGTCGATCATGATGGAATTGAAACGATTGTTCTGACCGGCCGCACTGATCATGGCCTCTTCACGGTCGCCGGACACGGCGCGCAAGGTGATCAGGGGGGTGGCGCTGATCAAATCCGCCAGCGAACGCTGCGTGGTGGGCTTGGCGGCGAGACGGGCGGCGGTCAGCAGGGTGGCGGCACCTTGTGAACTCGAGTCAAGTGCGCTGCGGCTTCCGGTCGCCACGAATTTCTCCAACTTTACTACATCGGCCCTCAGAGTCAGGTTAACATCGATCGTGTTACCCAATTCGGTGGTGATGTCGGTCAAAGGTTCTGCTGAGGCCGAATCGGTTTTGCCGGTAATCGTATACGGACCGCCTACAGGCAGCCCGCTGAAATTATAGCGGCCACTTGAATTGGTCGTGGTCGTGAATTTTGCATTCGTGGGGGTATGAACCGCCGTGATCGTGGCACCGCTGACGGCACCGCCGTCGGCGGAATAAACGAGACCGGTGATACCGGACGAAACGGTCTGGGCCGAAACTGAGGGCCCAAAAGTTGCCGCCAGAACGATGACGGAAACAAGCGATATTAATCTAAGGAACGATTTGTGCATGGTGCAATGCAGTTGGTGTTGGCTTCCAAGTAGGTCCTTGGAGGGAATTGGCGAAGCGAACGCCTCGCATTTGGCATAGTCAAGCCTTCTACCCCCCGTGGTTGTTCACAAAACCGGGATGTTTCACAGCTGTAACTTTCCATGGATAACGGTCGATCGAAGCACGATTGTTGCCAAATGGCGCGATACCACGCTTACCCGGACGGTATCCACAAAACGGGTCGTACCGCCTCAGTCTGCGCTTTGCCGCATGGCACGCGCTCTTTGTGGCTTCGTGTCTTTGTGTGAGACATCACTGGTTCTTCTCCGCG
>JBEHXD010000348.1:0-6129 GCA_048498875.1 Verrucomicrobiota bacterium | reverse complement strand
TGCGTCCGAAAAGGCGATAGTCGGTAATTTTGATGGCCATGGAAAATCAAATGGTGGGAATGAAATCGTGCAGATGAGTGACGCCCACGGCGCGGTCGCGTAACAGGTGTCGCGCGATTCCGGATTGCGGCACGTGATCCGAATCATGCAAAGTGAACCGCTCCACCACCCGTCCGTTTTCCATCACGGCGACCTTGTTGCAGATCGCGTTCACGGCCGCCATTTCATGGGTCACGAGCACAATCGTAAGTCCGAAGCGTTCGTTGATCTGGCGGAGGTAAGCGAGGATCGTGCTGGTCATTTGCGGATCCACCGACGAGGTCGGTTCGTCGCAGAGCAACACCTTGGGCTGGTTGGCAATCGCCCGCGCAATCGCCACCCGTTGCTTCTGGCCTCCACTCAATTTGGTGGGAAAGGCGTTCGCTTTTTCCGAGAGACCCAGGATTTCAAGGCAATCGCGCACCCGGCTCGCACGGGCGCGTTCGGGCAGGCCGGCAATCTCCAGGGGAAACGCGACGTTTTCCGCCACGGTGCGATTGCTCAGCAAATTGAAATGCTGAAAGACGAACCCGATGGACTGACGGGTGCGATTGAGTTCGGGCTTGGAGAGTCGCGTCATCTCCTGGCCGTCGACGACAACCCGGGTGCGCGGATCGCCATCCGGCACCTCGAGGAGATTGATGGTGCGCAGCAAGGTGGATTTCCCCGCGCCGCTGAAACCGATGATACCGTAAATATCCCCCTCATCGATTTGCAGGGAGGCATCGGCCACGGCGCGCAACGGACCGTCGGGCGTGACAAATGTTTTGGTGACGTGTTGAAGCGTGATCATGATTCAGAGGAAGGGGAATTTCCCGCGTGTCGGAGCGGTTTGGCAGGAGCAATGCCGTTGATAAACCAGTTGCCCGCGGCGTGATATCTCCACTGGTTCGCATCGTGCACTGTATGGACGCGGGCGTTGCGCCAGTGCCGATCGAGGTTCAGCGATTCGTCGGTCGCGCTGCTGCCGAGCAACGCGAAAATTTCACCGGCGATTTCGACCGACACTTCCTCGGCATAAGCCTTGGTTTCACCGACGATGACCGCGGCGTGCGCCGCGGAATCTGCATCGAGCGGATGACGGACCGCATCGAGCGCGCGTGCGGCGCGGAGGAGCAATGCCTCCGCTGCGTGAAATTTCGTGTAAAGCTGGCCAAGACGCAAAAGCAGCAGGGGATCTGCGGTCGGAGTCGCAACCGCGGCGCCAAGCCGGGGCCGCTTGCGCGCACGAATCGCCTGCGTGGCGTCGTCCAGCGCATTTTGCGCAATGCCCACGTCGATGGCAGCGTGCAGCAGCTGCGCGAACGCGTGAAACGTCGAAGGCCGTTCGAACAGTTTCCAATGCGCGACCACATTGACCGCCGGCACGGACACGCTTCGAAAATGCGCGGTGCCGCTGTAGGTGGCGCGCTGGCCGAGGGCGTTCCAATCGTCGAGCACGTCGACGCCGGCCGCCGAGCGAGGAACATACGCGAGCACGAGACGCTGCTCGTCGTCAATCGCCGCGACGGGCAGCCAGTGGGCAAAAAGCGCGCCGGTCGTGTAGTGTTTTGTCCCCTCAAGCACGTAATCCGCACCCGAGCGACGAAGACGGGTCTTCAGGTCGAGCGCGGAAGTCGAACCCCGTTCCGCTTGGGCGTTGCCGAAACGCGCGCCAGCCAGAAGTTCGGTGAAGAAGCGCCGCTTCTGCGCGTAGGTACCGTCTTCGCGGATCGCATTCACAAACACGAAATGGCTCTGTGGCAACTGCGCGACCGCCGGATCGGCTGCGGCGAGAATTTGAAAAATCTGCGCGAGCGTCTCAGCGGAAACATCGGCGCCGCCGAATTCGCGTGGCACCGTGAGCGCGAGCAGACCCTGAATGGAGAGAAGATCGAGTTCGGCGACGGGTTTGCGTCGCTCGCGATCACGCGCAGACGCTTCGGGCACCAGCTGCGCCGCCACCTCGCGCGCCACGGCGAGGGCTTCGGCGTCGGAGGCAATAATGTGGGCGGAAGAAGGAACCTCGGATTTTTTAGCCACGGATTGCACGGATGATTCAGCTCGCGGCGACCGCCTTCGCGGGTTCACGGGTGGCCGCGGGAGAAAAAGGAATATCCACCTGGGTGGTAGACGCGCCTTTCGGTTCCCCCCGTGGATGACTCCAAAGCCCTTCCCTGCGCAACAGCGGCAGCACGCCCTCGGCAAACCAGTAGGCTTCCTCGAGGTGCGGCACGCCGGAGAGGACAAACTCGTCGATGCCGATGGCGTGGTAGGCTTTGATTTTGGCTGCGATCTCCGTGTGGCTGCCGACGAGCGCGGTGCCCGCGCCGCCACGCACAAGACCAAAACCCGCCCAGAGGTTCGGTTCGATTTCGAGATTGGCGAGCGAGCCGCGGTGGAGCGCGAGCATGCGCTTCTGCCCCTCCCCTTCACTCCGCGCCAGGCCTGCCTGCACAGATTTGATCGTTTCCGGATCGATGGCTGAAAGCAGACGGTCTGCCTCGGCCCAGGCGGCTTCGGCGGTGTCACGCGTGATGACGTGCAGACGAATGCCAAAGCGGACCATGCGTCCTTCCGCGGCGGCAAGAGCGCGGACGCGCGTGATTTTTTCAATGACCGCAGGTGTCGGCTCGCCCCAAGTGAGATAGACGTCGATATGGCGCGCAGTCACCGGCCCCGCGCCAGCGGAAGAGCCACCGATATAAAGCGGCGGAAACGGGTCGGGCCGTGATGGCAACGTGGCGTTTTCGACCTGGTAGTAACGCCCCTTGAAATTCACATTGGGACGTTCCCAGAGGGAGCGGACGATCTGAAGAAATTCGTCCGCGCGTTCATAGCGTTCCGTCTTGTCGGAAAAATCGGCGTACGCGCGCTGTTCGTGCGGCTCACCGCCGACCACGACGTTCAGCAACAGCCGTCCGTTTGAATAGCGCTGGAAGCTCGCGGCCATCTGCGCCGCAAGCGTGGGCGAGATCAGTCCCGGCCGGATCGCGATGAGGAATTTAAACGTCTCCGTCACGCTCGCGAGCATCGAGTCCACGACAAACGCGTCCTCGCACCACGCGCCGGTCGGCGTGAGCGCACCGACATAACCGAGCTGTTCGGCGCTGCGGGCGATCTGGCCGAGATAGGCCAGCGTGGCAGGCCGCGCCCCGCCGGCGACACCGGCCGGCAAACCGTGGCCTCCCCCGACGATATAGCGGCTGTCGCCGTAGGTGGGGAGGAACCAGTGAAATTGAAGGGCGCTCATGGCTGATCGATTTGAAATTTGAGATCTGAGATTTGGAATTGCGCTAGGCCGCCGGTCGTGCGCCCGTGCGCTCGCGCAGCTCATGCATCGAGAGCGCATCGGCGTCCTCGGGCTTTGGCGGCACTGCGAGCGGCTGAAAGGGCTCTTTCAGGAGCGCGTGGTTGCGATAGCGCGCACCGTAGTGATAATCCGGCAACCGGGCGCGGCCGGCGCCGAAGAAGCGTTCACGCAGAGTTTCCCCGTCGTGATAGGCTTCGCGGAAGCGGCCGCGGCTCCGCAGTTCCGGAACCACGTATTCGATGAAATCACGCGCGGTATCGTAGCTGTGATATTGCACGAGGTTGATCCCATCGAGGTCATCCTCATCGAGCCACTTCTCGATCGCATCAGCGACCACCTTGGGCGTGCCGGCGACAAAATAACGGCCGTAGTTAATGCCGCTCAGTTGATCAAGCACGTCGCCGACGGTTTGCGGTGGTTTGAAACGCGGAGCGATCTGCTCGTAGCCAGGATCCTTGCGCGCGATGATGTCGGCGAGTTTTTCCGTGCGCGGATATTTCGTGTAATCAATCGCCGACATGCTGTGCGCGAGCCGGCCTTCGGCGCTGATGAGCCGGCGGTACTCCTCGAATTTCTTCGATACCTCAGCGTCGGTTTTCCCGGTAATGATGCCCGCACCGGAAATAAATTTGATGTCGGTCGCTTTACGGCCGTGTCGCACGAGCCGGGCGCGCATGTCGGCAATATTCTTCCGGACCGCATCTGCAGTCATGCCGCCGGTAAACACCGCCTCGGCGTGACGCGCCGCGAATTCCTTGCCAGCGTGCGAGCCCGTGGCCTGATAAAGCACCGGCGTGCGCTGACGCGAGGGCTGGCTGAGATGAGGACCCGCCACCTTGAACTGCGGCCCGACATGATTGATATAACGCACCTTCGCGGGATCGGTGTAGATGCGCCGCTCGCGATCCTGGATAACCGCGTCGTCGTCCCACGAGCCTTCCCAGAGCTTGTAAAGTACATCGAGGTATTCGTCGGCGATGCCGTAGCGGTCATCGTGCGGCACTTCGCCATCGAGGCCAAAGTTGCGCGCGGCATTCGGCAGATAGGAAGTCACGATATTCCACGCGAAACGTCCGTTCGTCAGATGATCGAGGGTACTCGCACGCCGGGCAAAAGCGAAGGGCGGTTCGTACGTGGTCGAGAACGTTGCACCGAAGCCAAGATTTTTGGTCACGGCCGCCATGGCCGGAATCACCAGCAGCGGATCGTTGCTGGGGATCTGCACCGCCTCGCGCAGCGCGGTTTCCGGACCGTCGCGGAATCCGTCGTAGGTCCCGATGACATCGGCGAGAAAAACGCCATCGAAGGTGCCGTGCTCGAGCAACTGAGCGAGTTCAGTCCAGTATGAGAGGTCGTTGAACCGGTGCCGGTTGTTGGTCGGATGAGCCCAAAGCCCATGGATTATGTGACTGACGCAATTCATCTCGAAGAGATTCACGTGCAGCTTTTTTTTGTCCGTACTCATAACGATTCAGGAAAGGCCGACGCGGTCGGCAGTGAGGTTGAGCAGGTGGCCGAGCTTGACCTGCTTCGTGCGAAGGTAGCGGTGATTCTCGCAGGTTGGCGTGGTCAGCAACGGCACGCGTTCGACAATTTTCAGACGGTAGGTTTCAAGGCCGGAAAACTTCGCCGGATTGTTCGACATCAGCCGGATCGTGGTCAGACCGAGATCGCTGAGAATTTGCGCCCCGACGTCGTAGCTGCGCGCATCGACCGGCAGGCCAAGTTTTTCATTCGCCTGCACTGTGTCGAGCCCCTCGTCCTGCAAGGCGTAGGCGCGGAGTTTCTCGCTAAGACCGATGCCCCTGCCCTCATGATTGCGCAGATAGAGAACAACGCCGGATTCCTCCCGCGCGATCCGGGCCAGCGCGTTTTCCAGCTGCTGGCCGCAATCGCAACGCAATGAACCGAGGATGTCGCCGGTCAGGCACTCCGAATGCACACGAACGAGAACGTTGTCGCGTCCGCCCACGTCGCCTTTCACCAGCGCGATGTGTTCGGTGCCGTCGAGAATCGAGCGATAAACATGGGCCGTGAAATCGCCGTACCGCGTCGGCATGCGAGCGATGGCTCCCTTGGTGACGAGCCGTTCCCGCTGCCGACGGTAGGTCACCAGTTCGGGAATGGTGATGTAAGGAAGATGATGGCGACGGGCGAACTCCTCCAGCTGCGCACCCTGCATCATCGTGCCGTCATCGTTGACAATCTCGCACAACACACCCGCAGGAAACAGGCCGGCCATCCGTACAAGGTCCACCGCGGCCTCGGTGTGACCAGGTCGCGCAAGCACACCGGCCGGTTCGCTGCGCAAGGGGAAAATATGTCCGGGTCGCGCAAACCCGTCGGCGGTGGCGGAAGGCTCGGCGAGCGCACGAATGGTAGCGGCCCAATCCGCCGCGGAAACTCCCGTGGTCGTGCCATGCTTCCAATCCACTGTCACAGTGAACGCGGTGCGATGCGATTCCGTGTTGTCACGCACCATCAGCGGCAGTCGCAGGTGTTCGAGCCGGTCTTCCAGCAAGGGAACGCAAATGATACCGCTGGTGTGGCGGACAAAAAACGCCACCTGCTCCGGCGTGATTTTTTCCGCGGCCATGATGAGGTCGCCTTCGTTTTCGCGGCCCGGGTGGTCGGCGACCACGACGGGCAATCCGCGGGTGATGGCGGCGACGGCAGCTTCGATTCGAGCGGTGGGAGAGGACATCGGCGCAGGAATTTTTGATTTTGGATTCTCGATTTTTGATTTCCGGCCCGTCTTAGATGGCGGGGGACGGGACGGTCACGATGCCGGTGAGTTG
>JBEHXD010000347.1:0-6166 GCA_048498875.1 Verrucomicrobiota bacterium | reverse complement strand
GCTCCACCTACGGCTGGCCGTGATTGGGGATACGTAGTAATTCCCCGTACCCTTATCTGCTTTTGGCTGGTGGGGTTTAGCGAGGAACAAGCAGCCTTGTCAGGTTGCAGGAGACGCGCATGGTGGAGGAGTGCAGGCGTGGCAAATTGTTCAACAGACATCCCTGATTGAGGTGGGTGGAACGCGACCTCCGGGCGCGTTTTTTCTTGCGGGCCCAAATCGCGGCCGGAGGTCGTGCTCCACCCGGCAAACCAAGCCATGAAGAAAATGGCGCCGACAATTCATGAGCGGTTGCAACGGCTGTTGCGCTGGCGGCTTTGGATTATTGAGAAACTGCGGCCATCGCCGTGGCAGGAGACGTTGTGTTGGGCGGCAGTGGCAGGCGTGTGCGGTGCACTCGCGGCGCTGGCGTTTCGTTTTGGTTTGGACGTCATTCATCGCGAGCTCACGGGAAATACCGAAAGCATCGTGGACTCTTTTCGTGACCTGCCCCAGGCGCGGCGGTTGCTGATTCCGATTGTGGGCGGGCTGGCGGCGGGATTGGTGCTGCTGGCGGGGAAGCGACTTCATCCCGGGGAAAGTTCCACCGACTACATGGAGGCGATCCTGATCGGCAGCGGAGAACTTCCGGTGCGCGCGAGCGTGGTGAAGAGCACCGCGGCGATGTTTTCGATTGCATCGGGGGGATCGATCGGACGGGAAGGTCCGCTCGTGCAACTGGCCGCGGTGGCGGCGTCGTTTATTGGCCGCTGGCGAAAAATGTCGCCGCCGCAGTTGCGGCTGCTGGTCGCGTGCGGCGCGGCCGCAGGCATTGCGTCGGCCTATAATGCGCCGATCGCGGGATCATTTTTCGTGGCGGAAATCATTCTCGGCACCATTGCGATGGAAAGTCTCGGACCGCTGGCCACCGCGGCGGTGGCGGCGACGCTGACGATGCGCGCGCTGTCGAACGCTCACACTCTCTACAGTGTGCCGGCGTTTACGTTGCACTCTTTGTGGGAAATCGGACCGTTTGTCGTGCTGGGCATTCTCTCCGGGATGCTGGCGCCGGTTTTCCTGCGTTCGCTGCGTCATGTGGAAAAAGGTTTTTCCGCGACGAAGCTGCCGCTGCCATTGCGGCTGGCGCTGGGCGGGTTGATTGTAGGCGCGCTGGCGTATTATGTGCCCGAAGTGTGCGGCAACGGCTACAGCGTCGTGATGTCGATCCTCAATGGGAAGGTCGTGTGGAGCGCATTGTTGCTGGTTCTGCTTTGCAAGTGGATCGCCACCGCCGCATCTTTTGGCTCCGGTGCGCCGGGCGGCGTGTTTACGCCGACGCTTTTCATGGGCGCAAGCTTCGGATTTCTTTTCGGGCACGCGGTGCACGCGGTCTGGCCGGAGGGCGCGGCGGATCCACAGGCGTTTGCCCTGGTCGGCATGGGCGCACTGCTGGCGGCGGCGAGTCACGCGCCCGTGATGGCGATCATCATGCTGTTCGAGATGACGCTGAGCTACGATATCATCCTGCCGCTGATGTTGTGCAGCGTGGTGGCGTATTACACGGCGCGTGGAATTGAAGACCAATCGCTTTACAGCGAAGCCCTGCAGAAAAAAGCGGCACAGGAGCCCGAGGCGATTCATCTGGCGGGAGTGGTGGCCGATCTGGTTAAAAAGCAGGCGCGCCCGGTGCTGCAGACCGCGCGATTTGAGGTCATTGCCCAGGAGTTCCTGCAGTCGCGTCAGGAGGAAATTTACGTGACGACGGCGGAAGGGCGTTATGCGGGGGCGATTTCGCTGCACGACATCAAACCCTATCTGAACGATGCCGTCGTGGCGGAACATGTGATTGCGGGGGACATATTGCGTGACGACGTGCCGTCGGTAAGCCTGACGGCTTCCCTGGCGGAAGCGCTCAAGATTTTCGCGCTTCATGCCGGCCAGACATTGCCCGTGGTCGAACCCGTGAGTGGCCTGCTGGCCGGTATTTTGGTGAAAAACGATTTGTTGCTCGCGCTTCTGGAAGGGAAGGGGGCGCAAGGCCATCTGGCGACCGTATCAGCGGGAACGTCCGCTGCGGCCCCGATCAGTGTGGCCAAAGAATAGTCTGGGTTCAGTTTTTTGGCGGAATCTGGCGCCGGCGGCCGCCGCAAATGCTTCAGAAATGCGAAGGTCGTGAGCTGTGGGTTTTACCTTCCATCGGGTAGCGCCCGGATGGGGTAATTTCCCGGTTTGTCACACAGCTGTCACGAAACCGTAACAAAAGCCCGGTACTTTCTGCCGCGTGTTTTCGGACCAATCACCCGGAAGCATCACTTAAAACACAGGCAAAACGTATCGAACCCATGCTTAACATTAAATCCAAACTGCTCGCAACGGTCGCGTCGCTTTTCTGCGCCGGCGTTGCGTTCGCCCAAGACAGCGGCCCGCTCATTGATATCCTCGTCAAGAAGGGACTTATCAATGACCAGGAAGCAGAAGAGTTGCGCGCCGATCTGACCAAGGATTTCGCGGCCAACACTTCCGCGGGTAAACTGAATCTCGGCTCGACTTTGACCGAACTCAAAATTTCCGGCGACGTTCGCGTCCGCTATGAGGACCGGACCGGCGAACTGACCACGGGTGATCATCAGGAACGCGATCGTTTCCGTTATCGTTTCCGCACCAGTCTCGCTGGCAAAGTTTTGAATAACTGGGCCTTTGGCGTTCGTCTCGAAACCGCAACGGGCAACCGTTCCAGCAATGTGACCATGGGCGACGATGCCGGTCCGTTTGCCAAGACCAATGACGGTATCTTCGTCGGTCAGGTCTATGCGCAATGGACTCCGAACGCAGAATGGACGTTCACCGCGGGCCGCATGGCCAATCCGCTCGTCACCACGGCGATGGTTTGGGATGCAGACATCAATCCCGAAGGCTTTGCGGAGCAATATCGTCATCGCGAAGGTAACAACGAATTCTTCGGTACCCTCGGTCAGTTTCTCTACAGCACGTCGGGCAATCAAAACGTGTTCGGTGGCACGCCGGCGACGATCGCTGGCACGAAGGACCTCTACCTGACGGCCTGGCAGGGCGGCTACAAGCGCTACGTCGAAGGTGCGACGACCTTCTTCCAGGTCGCCCCGGTCTTCTACTACTATTATAAGACCGACCAGCGCGCCAATCCCGCGGCTTTCAACAGCCAGATGACCGCATCCAATGCGGCGCCGGTGAACAACCTCTTCGTGCTCGAAGTTCCCTTCGAGTATAACTGGGTGGCCAAGAACGGCGCGCCCCTGCGTGCCTTCGCCGATGTGGCGATCAACTTCGATGGCAAGGACCGCGCCCGGAAGTTTGGCCGTCCTGACCTCGATGGTGAAAACAAGGCCTACCACGTGGGCTTCCAATACGGCAAGGCCTCCCTGCCCGGCGAGTGGGATGCCAAGATTTACTACCAGTCGGTCGGTGCCTTCGCGCTCGATACCAATCTGGTTGATTCTGACATCTTCGACAGCCGCACCAACATGCAGGGCTTTGTCTTCAGCGGCAATTACGCCATCGGCGCCGCCACCCAGCTCAGCCTCACCCTCGGCAACGGTGAACGCAAAAACGACAGCGTGATTGCTCCCGGTTCCGGTGACATCGGCGCCAACAATGCGCTGCACAAGTACTGGGTCCTGCAGGCCGACCTCAACGTGAAGTTCTAATTTCAACCCCTCACAAATCCATCTTATGAAAAAAACACTTCTTGTTCTTGCCGCGCTGGCTCTCGCCGGTTCGGTCAACGCCCAGAAATTGGTGATCAAGGGATCCGACACGCTCGGCGCGAAACTCGTGCCGATGCTGGCCGAGGAATACAAGGCCGCCAATGCCGGCACCACGTTTGAAATCGCGGCGGAAGGTTCCACGACGGGAATCGCCGCGATCACAGACGGTACCGCGCAGATCGGCATGTCCAGCCGCCGCGCCAAGCCCACCGAGGTTTCCGCCGCGACCGCCAAGGGAGTTACGCTGAAGCCCACGATCGTCGCTTTCGACGGCATCGGAGTGATTGTTAACCAGAACAACTCGGTTGCCAATCTCACGAAGCGCCAGGTGGAGCAGATCTTCGCCGGTGACATCACGGACTGGAGCCAGGTCGGCGGCACCGCCGGCCCGATCTCGGTTTACACCCGCAACACGTCTTCGGGCACGTATTCCGACTTCAAGGAACTTGCCATGAAGAAACGCGACTACGCCTCTTCTTCGCAGAAGATGGCAGGTAACGAACAGATTGCGGCGGAAGTGGCCAAGAATGCCAACGGCATCGGCTACGTGGGTCTGGCCTATCTCCACGATCCGGGGATCAAGGTTGCCTCGATCGACGGTTCGACTCCCACCGAGCAGTCGGTGATCGAGAAGAAATATCCGTTTGCCCGTCCGACGTTCTATTACACCAACGGCGACGCGGCCGGCGTGGCCGCAAAATTCCTTGAGTTTACGCTCAGCGATGACGGTCAGAAAATCGTCCGCAAGGTCGGTTTCGTTCCGGTTCGTCCGCTTAACTAAACTACTGGGTAAGACTGTCACATTACCGCCTGCAGAGCCATTGGACTGCAGGCGGTTCTTGTTTGTCACACAACTGTAACCTGAGCCGGTTGACCGCCCCCATTCGAGCTCCCGATTCTCTAGCCATCGATTCGCCATGCCCGTCTTAGTTGAAGAGCCAGTCAGCACCGATCGCCCCCGCACGAGCACGCGGGAAGTCTTGTTGCGCAAAAAGCGGGGCTGGTTCTTTGGCCTTACCGGCGATCAGTTCGTCAAATACGTTTTTCAAGGCAATGCGGCGATTTCGATCGTCGTTCTCGCGCTGATCACGGTCACGATTTTTAGCGATGCCGTGGGATTTATTCCCAAAAATCACGACAATCTGGTGATCTACCGCCAGGCGGGCCTTGAGTTCGTTGATTTGCTGCGCGAACAGGTGAAGGACCACACCGCGCTTTCCCGGTTTCTTGCGAATATCCGGTCGAAGGAACTCGATTTTCTCACCAAAAAACAGGGTCTGGCTCCCGCGGCGGCGCAGGCCCAGCTGGCCAAGTTCGATGATTTTGCCAACCGCTTCGCCGATGCCAACGGTGATCAGGAGACGATTTTGGGCAACATGACCGACACCGCGTCGGCCCTGAAGGAACGTCACAAAGTGGCGGAGGATCTCACCGAAGCAAAGCAGCGTCTGGTCGCGGCCATGCGCACTGCGACACCGGAACGGGTCGCTGCGCTGCAAAAGGATGCCGATGCGATCAAGGTCGAGACGATTGATTTCAAGGCCGAGGTGAAACCGTTGCTGGATCAGCGTCCCGAGATCGCGGCCGCAAATGCCAAGTTGATCGCCACGGTGAGAGACATTGCCGCAAATCCCCCGACACTGACGGCGCCGGAGCTGCAGCCGAAGTTGGAAAAATTCAAGAGCCTGGTCGACACGTACACGCAATCGATCGCTGAAACGGCGAAGAAAATGGACGCGTGGGATCAGTCGAAGCCGATCAGCTGGTGGGAGGCCTTCACGGCGTTTGCCTTCGGGCGCGAGTGGGTGACGGCCAGTTTTTGGCAGGACTGGTATGGCGTCGTGCCACTTTTCGCCGGTTCACTACTGATCGCGGTGTTGTCGCTCCTGCTGGCCATTCCGCTCGGTATTGCGGCGGCGGTGTATGTGAATCAAGTGGCGCGCCCGGCGGAGCAGAAATTTATCAAGCCCTACATTGAGTTCATCTCGGCAATTCCGAGCGTGGTGCTCGGCTTTTTCGGAATTGCGATGCTGGGGGAAACGTTGCGGCGTCTTTCGCAGCTGCCGTCATTGAGCTGGGTGCCGGGTTTTCCGATCGCTGAACGTCTGAATGCCACGACGGCGGCCTGCCTGCTCGCGTTGATGGCCATTCCCACAATTTTCTCCCTGGCGGAAGATGCGATCAACAATGTGCCGCGCGCTTTCCGCGAGGCGTCGCTCGCCTTGGGCGCGACCCGACTGCAGACGATCGTTCATATCACGGTCCCGGCTGCTCTTTCCGGCATCATGGCGGCGGTGCTGCTGGGGTTTGGCCGGGTGATCGGCGAGACGATGGTGGTGCTGCTCTGTGCGGGTAATCGCATTCAGATTCCTGATTTCAGCTACGGTCTTGGGGTGATCTTTCAACCAGTGCACACGATGACCGGAATCATCGCCCAGGAAATG